>CAIWAJ010000209.1:0-4294 GCA_903910565.1 uncultured Rhodospirillales bacterium | reverse complement strand
GCCGAACATGCGCTGCGGGGAGAAGCTGGCGGCGACATCCTCGGCAGTGAACTCATCGCCGTTGTGCATCTTCACGCCCTTGCGGAGCGAGAACTCGACGGGCTTGTCGTCGATCCGCTTCCACTCGGTGGCGAGGCCCGGCTTGGTCTCCAACTGGCCCTGGTAGTTGAGGTCGATCAGCCGCTCGACGAACATCGTCATCATGCGGGTGCCGACGTTGGACTGCTCGCGCAGTGCGTCCAGCGTGTTGGAATTGGCGATCTTCTGCACCGCGACGGTGATGGTCGGGCGGGTGTCGGCCTGGCCGATGGCGAAACGCGGCAAGGCGGTGGACGCGGCGGCGGTGAGGCCGGCGCGGCGGGTGATGCGGGTCATGGGGGGCTCCGTCCAGGGCACTCTGTGCTTGGCCTGGAGCCCTACATCGCGTCGGCAAACCGCCGATGACGATTGCGCGGCAAATTTATGACATCGTCAGCCGCGCATCTGCTCCGCCACCCGCTCGGCGATCGCGCGGGCCATGCCGATGTCGAGGTCGCCGACGACGAGATAGGCGAACTGCCCATCCGTCCACATCGCCACCCGCTGGCCGTTCTTGCGGTCAACCCGGATGTCGTCGGCGGCGCCGTCGAAGCGGGTGACACAAATCGCGACCGGTGCGCCGCGGTCGCGCGTGTAGAGCAGGTCGGCGACCGGCCGCCCATCCACCACCAGCAGCCGCGCACCGGCAAAGGTGAGCCCGGCCGGCGACAGCTCAGGAATATCCAGCCGCCGCTCCAACCGGCGGCCGAGCCAGCGGCGGATTTCCTCGGGCTGATCTGCCGGGACCTCCACGAGATGGGTGGTCTCGTGGATGAATACGTTGTGGTACTCGCTCGCCTCATCCATCAGCGCGACCCGTGGATTGGCCTCCTGCCCGCTCCACAGCAGGCCGCCGCCGAACCCGATCACGCAGGCCAGCACCGCAGCCGCGGCTGCCAAGGCCACCGGCCAGCCCGCGCGAGCTGGGCGGGGCTGCAACAGGTGTGCGGCACCTTCGGCGAAGAAGCCATCGGCGAACGCCGCCCGCAGCAGTCCTGCGGTCTCGCGGAACTGCTCGACCTGGCGCCGCGCATGGGCGTCGGTCGCAAGCAGTTGCTCGACCTCCGCCACCGCCTCGGCATCCAGCTCCCCATCGACATAGGCGCTCAACAAGGTCTCGATATCCTTTATCATCTCGCTCACCTCCCGCCTCGGCGGAATGGAACCAGGGTATTGTTTGCGCCGGCCTCGCGGGCCGAGAGCCGTTCATGCAGCTCCTGACGCGCCCGCGAGAGCCGGCTCATCACCGTGCCGATGGCGATCCCCAGCGTGTCGGCTGCTTCCTGATAGGTGAGCCCGTCTACGCAGACGAGCATCAGCAGCACCCGTCGATCCTCCGACATCTCGGCGACCGCCTTGCGCACCGCGGCGAGCGTGATCCGGCCCTCGACGACCGCCTCGCCGCTGTCGCCGATCACGTCGGCGGCGGCCGAGAGATCGTCGTGGCGGTGGATTTTGCGGAAACGCAGCTCGTCGATCCACAGGTTCCGCATGATGCCGTAGATCCAGGCATCCATCCGCGCCTTGTCGCGCAGCTGGTCGCCGCGGGTCAGCACCCGCTCGCAGGCGGTCTGCACCAGTTCGTCGGCGTCATTGCGCGAACCGGTCAGCGACAGGCCGAACCGGCGAAGCCGCGGCAGCAACGCCGTCAGCGCGCTGCGCATTTCATGGTTCATGAGGCGTTTCCATCAAGGCTGGGCTGCATGATGTCCACTCCGCTCAGCGGCGCTCTCGCCGGCCTGCCGCGCTCAACCCCGCTTGCGGGCCGCGTCAACGCTCCAGGCACCACCGCCGGCGACGGCGATGTACAGGAAAATGAAGCAGAACAGGATGGCCCCTTCACCACGATTGACGATAGGGAAGAAGCTCGCCGGGGCATGGCCCATGAAATAGGCGAAGGCCATTTCGCCGGACATGATGAGCGCGCTGACGCGGGTGAACGCGCCGATGGCGAGCAGCAGCCCTCCCGCCAATTCGATCACGCCGGCCAGGCCGATCAGCGAAACCAGCTGGAAATTAGCCGGCGCGCTCCCGGGCCAGGCGAACAGCTTCGAAAGCCCGTGCTGGAGGAACAGCAGCCCGGCCATGATCCGCAGCAGGCTCAACACCCGAGGGGCCCAGAGGGCCAGGACAGCGTCATTGATCATCATCTGCTCCATTCCGCTGTGCCGATCACGGCAGAGCTACGATGGGAGACGTTCCAGCCCGCATGATATTCCCGGCAGACGACGCGCGCCTGCCGGGCCCCCGCCAGTCCGGCGGCTCAGCGTGGGCTGAGCACCATCACCATCTGGCGGTTTTCCATGCGCGGCATCTGCTCCACTTTGGTGGCCGTATCCATGTCGCCGCGGATGCGTTCGAGCACCTTCACGCCAAGCTCCTGGTGGGCCATTTCACGGCCGCGAAAGCGCAGTGTCACCTTGACCTTGTCGCCTTCCTCGATGAACGACTTCATGGCGCGCAGCTTCACCTGATAATCGTTCTCATCGATGTTCGGGCGCACCTTGATCTCTTTGATCTCGATGACCTTCTGCTTCTTGCGCGCCTCGTTCTTCTTTTTCTGCTGTTCGTATTTGAACTTGCCGAAATCGAGGATTTTCACCACTGGCGGATCGGCGTTGGGGCTGATCTCGAGCAGGTCGAGGCCCACGGCATAGGCCCGTTGGATGGCCTCGCGGCCGGTCATCACGCCCAGCATTTCGCCGTTCTGGTCAATCAGGCGAACTTGTGGATTGCGGATTTCTTCGTTCACGCGTGGCCCATCGCGGGTGGGTGCGGCGGGCATTGGGGGTCTGGCTATCGTGGTCTCCTGTGGCAGTTGCGGCGCGTTCCGCTCGCCAGGACAGCCCGGCGTGCGGAATTCAACCTATAGTCGCGCGAAATGGCTCTCGGTTTCAAGCGGGACGCGTCGTCGCCGCGCGCGCACGTGCAATGTCCGGCGGCATTGCCTCGCCGCCCAGCCGCGCCACCGCCTCGGCGAGCGGCAGCACCTCCTGCGCCTGGGAGCCCAGGCGGCGCAGCGCCACCGTGCGCTCCTCGGCTTCCTTGCGGCCGACCACGGCGATCACCGGCACGTGCTGCACCGAGTGCTGGCGCACCTTGGCGTTGATCTTCTGGTTGGTGGTGTCGAGCACCACCTGCAACCCGGCCGCCTTCAGCGCCGCGGCCACCTCGGCCGCGTAGTCATCGGCGTCCGACACGATGGTGGCCACCGCGACCTGCACCGGGGAGAGCCAGAGCGGGAAGCGGCCGGCGTATTGCTCGATGGTGATGCCGAGGAAACGCTCGAAACTGCCGAGAATCGCGCGATGCAACATCACCGGGCGGTGACGCATGCCATCCTCGCCGACGTATTCGGCATCGAGCCGCTCGGGGAGGATGAAATCCACCTGCAACGTGCCGCACTGCCAGTCCCGCCCGATGGCATCGCGCAGCACGAACTCCAGCTTCGGGCCGTAGAACGCGCCCTCGCCGGGGTTGATGATGTATTCCACACCGGCATCGAGGCAGGCTTTCTCGAGCGCGCTCTCGGCCTTGTCCCACACCTCGTCGGACCCCGCCCGCACATCCGGCCGGGTGGAGAACTTCACGCGGAAACTCTCAAAGCCGAAATCAGCGTAGATCGAGGACAGCAGGGCGACGAAGCGGATGGTCTCCGACCCGATCTGGTCCTCGGTGCAGAAGATATGCCCGTCATCCTGCTGGAAGGCGCGCACCCGCATGATGCCGTGCAACGCCCCGGACGGTTCGTAGCGATGGTCCTGCCCGAACTCGGCCAGGCGCATCGGCAAATCGCGGTAGGAGCGCATGCCGGTGCGGAACACCATCACGGCGCCCGGGCAGTTCATCGGCTTCAGCGCCAGCGTCTTCTCGTCCTCATCGACGCGGACCAGGAACATGTGGGCGCGGTAATTGTCCCAATGGCCGGACTTCTCCCACAGCACGCGATCCACCAGCTGCGGGGTTTTGATCTCCTCGTAGCCGTTGGAATCGAGCCGGCGGCGGATATAGCGCTCGGCGGTTTGGTAGAGCCGCCAGCCCTTGGGGTGCCAGAAGATCGAGCCCGTCGCCTCCTCCTGGAGGTGGAAGAGCTGCATGTCCTTGCCGATGCGGCGATGGTCGCGCTTTTCCGCCTCCTCCAGCATGTGGAGATGGGCGTCGAGTTCCTTCTGGTCGCGCCAGGCGGTGCCGTAGATGCGGCTCAGCATGGCGTTGC
>CAIWAJ010000208.1:0-25545 GCA_903910565.1 uncultured Rhodospirillales bacterium | reverse complement strand
GCCGCTGCCGGGGATCGCCCCCTTCGCGCCCTTCCTGTTCGGCGACTACCTCTGGGCGACCATCACGAAGTTCGTCGAATTCCACGGCATGGAGGGCCTGCGCGCCCCCCTGCGCGCAGCCTGAATGGGCGCGCCCGGCGCCGCACGGCGGATTTTCCTCGCCCTCATCGCCTCGCTGCTGCTCGCCGCCGCCCCGCCCCGCGCCCGGGCCGCGGGGCATGACGCGGAGATCGACGCCGCCATCCACACCATCCTCGCCGGTGACGACGAGGATGCCACCCGCCTCGCGCTGACCAATCTGCGCGCCTGGGGCGATACCGCCGCCGTCGCCCCGCTGATCCAGCTGCTGTTCTGGACCGACGAGCCGGCGCCCATCGTGGAGGCGTTGGAGGCGCTCACCGGCGCGCGCAACGGCGATAAATTCTTCGATTGGATGGTGTGGCAGCAGGACCATCCCGACCTCCACCCCTATGCCGGTTATACCGCGCTGATGGTGGAGCTGCTGAGCGGGCTCGACATCAACTACAACCGCTTCCTGCGGCCGGATATCCGCCACGACATCCGCCTGGAGGAGATCGTATGGGGCGGCGTGAAGGTCAACGGCATCCCGCCGCTCGACAATCCCCGCATGATCGCCGCCGATGAAGCCACCTACCTCAACCCCGATGACCGGGTGTTCGGCGTCGAACTGAACGGCGATGCGCGAGCCTACCCCCTGCGCATCATGAACTGGCACGAAATGGCCAATGACGTCGTCGGCGGCATCCCCGTCAGCCTCGCCTATTGCACCCTGTGCGGCGCCGGGGTGCTGTTCGATGGGCGGGTAGAGGGCGCGCCGCAGGCCGTCACTTTCGCCAGCTCCGGCCTGCTCTACCGCTCCAACAAGCTGATGTTTGACCGCATCTCCGAAAGCCTGTGGAACCAGTTCACCGGGCGGCCGGTGGTCGGGCAGCTCGTGGGCATGAACGTGCAGTTGAAGCCGCTGCCCCTGGTGATCGACACCTGGGCGCGCTGGCGGGCGGCGCACCCGACCACCACGGTGCTGTCGCTGGAGACCGGCTATACCAGGGATTACGGGCCGGGCGTCGCCTACAAAGCCTATTTCGCCAGCCCGAACCTGGCCTTCCCCGCGGGCTATGCGAACCATACGCGGGCGCCGAAAAGCCGGGTGTTCGGGGTGCGGGTGCCCGGCGGGGTGAAGGCCTGGCCGATCGAGCGTTTCGCGGGCGGGGCCGTGATCCATGACAGCGTCGGCCTGCTCGATATCGTGTTGATCGGCGATGCCGCCAGCGAGACGGTGCGCGCCTACGAGGCGGGCGGGCATCGCTTCACCGCCGAGGGTGCCGGGCTGCGTGCCGAGGACGGCGCGTGGGAGATCACCGAGGACGCGCTCCGTGGCCCGGGCGGGCGCAGCCTTGCGCGGCTGGCTGGCAATGTCGCCTACTGGTTCGCCTGGAACGGCTATTTCGGAGACACGCTGGCACCATGAAGACACCGGATGCGATTGCCGCCGACGTCTGGCGCCTCGCCGGCCTCCCCGCCGCCGCGCTGGAGGGCCTCGTGCTGCGCGGGCAGGAACCCGCACTCCCCTCCTCCTTCCGTGTCGATGCCGCCGCCCAGGCGAGCATCGCGGCATCCGGGCTGGCCGCGGCCGAGCTCCATCGCGCGCGCGGCGGCGCGGCGCAGACCGTCACCGTCGACTTGCGCCACGCCGCGACCGAGTTCCGCAGCGAGCATTGGCTGAGCGTCGCCGGCACCCAAGCCCGTTCCTTGTGGGACCCGATCGCCGGCACCTATCGCACCGGCGATGGCGGCTGGGTGCGGCTGCACACCAATTTCCCGCATCACCGCGACGGCATTCTCGCCCTGCTCGGCTGCACCGCCGACAAGGCGGAGGTGGCCCGCGCCCTGCTGGACTGGCAGGGCGAAGCGTTCGAGACCGCGGCGACGGCAAATGGCATGTGCGTGTCGGCGATGCGCAGCTTCGCGCAATGGGACAGCCACTCGCACGCCGCCTACGTCGCCGAGGTGCCGCTCCGCCTCACCCGGATCGGCGATGCGCCGCCCACGCCCTTGCCGCCCGCCGCCGTCCGCCCGCTGGCAGGGCTGCGGGTGCTCGATCTCACCCGCGTCATCGCCGGCCCGGTCGCCGGGCGCACGCTGGCCGCGCATGGCGCCGATGTGCTGCACATCACCGGCCCGGGCGTGCCGAATTTGCCCGGCCTGATCGTCGATACCGGGCGCGGCAAGCGGGCAGCCGAGGTGGATCTGCGCACGGCCGAGGGTGTGGCGTGCCTGCGCCAGTTGGTTTCCGGCGCCGACGTGTTCCTGCAATCCTACCGCCAGGGCGCGCTGGCCTCGCGCGGTTTCGCGCCGGAAGAGGTCGCGGCGCTGCGGCCGGGGATCGTGGTGGCGGATTTGTCGGCCTATGGGGCGGAGGGGCCCTGGGGCGGCAAGCGCGGCTTCGATTCCCTGGTGCAGACCGCCACCGGCTTCAACCATGCGGAGTCCGAGGCCGCCGGCATCGAAGGCCCCAAGCCCCTGCCCTGCCAGGCGCTCGACCACGCCTCCGGCTATCTGCTGGCGTTCGGCACCATGGCGGCCCTGCTGCGCCGGGCACAGGAAGGCGGAAGCTGGAAGGTGACGGTCTCGCTCGCCGCCACCGCCCGCTGGCTGCGCGGCCTTGGCCGCCTGCCGGACGGGCTGGCGGCGCCGGAGCCGACGCGGGCGGACGTCGCTGATTTCCTTGAGGTCACCGGCGCCGTGACCGCCGTGCGCCATGCCGCCGTGTTGTCGGAAACGCCGGCCTTCTGGCCCGCGCCGGCGGCTTTGCTGGGGTCGTCCGCGCCGGTCTGGTGAGAGCGGCCGGACGCCAACAAGAAAAAATGGCCCTCAAATAAGAAATTTCGCTTGCACTTCGCCTTTTAGTTCGCTATACGTTCTCTCCCTGTAAATGGAGTGCAGCAAACCACATGCGCCGGCCGTCCACCTCCCTTCCCGAGCCTGCCCTCGGCATAGCCGCCCTGATCGGCGGTATGCTGGGCGTGCTGCTGTGCGCCGTGCTCGGGTGGATCAGCACGGGCCGGGCGCAACGCCGCGGCGATCTCGATGGAACGGTGACGCCGGTGCTGGCGGCGCGGGATGCCATCACGCTCGACCTGGACCCCATCGTGGAATGGCAATGCGTGCCGGCGCCCTGGCGTGCCGGGCAGTTGCTGCCGCGCCGCCATGCGCATGCGATGAGCCGTGCCCTGCCCTGCCGCTTCATGCGGGCCTGGGTGGCCGTACGCGGGCCGCCCGCGGTCTCCGTCATAGCTTGAGCCTTGCTGACCGCCATGGATTGGCTTCCATGCGCGGATGCTTTGGCGCGCCCGCTGCGCACCTACCCCGCGGGGAGCACGGTAACGCCCGCCGGATCGAGCGCGATACTGACTTCCGTGCCCGCCACCAGGGGAGTGGCAACGTCGGCGCTGATGACAAACAGCGGGGCGGCAAGGCCGGGCACCGCGACGTCATACTCCATGTGGCTGCCGAGATAGGCCGCCTTGGCGATGATCGCCTGCCTCCCGCCCGCGCCACCGAGCCGCACCGCCTGCGGGCGGATCGCCACCTCCACCTCACCATCGGCGGCGCCGCGATGCGCAACCTCGACCGCCAATCCCCCGATCGTCACGCTGGCCAGATCGCCACCGGTGCGGCGCAGGCGGCCCGGCACCATGTTGGAATCGCCGATAAAGTCGGCGATGAAACGGCTGGCGGGCTGTTCATAGAGCGCGCGCGGCGCGCCGTCTTGAGCAATACGGCCGGCATTCATCACGATGATCCGGTCGGAAACCGCCAGCGCCTCCTGCTGGTCATGGGTGACGTAGACCACGGTGAGCTTCAGCGATTGCTGCAGCGCGCGGATCTCCTCGCGGACATGCCGGCGCAGCTTGGCATCCAGATTGGAGAGCGGCTCGTCGAACAGCAGCACCTTGGGCTCCAGCACGATGGCCCGGGCCACGGCGACACGCTGCTGCTGCCCACCGGAGAGTTCGCTGGGCAGGCGGGATTCGTATCCGGCGAGGCCAACGAGCGCCAGCTTCTCGCGCGCCTGCTCCTCCGCGGCCTGGCGCCGCAGGCCCGAGGCGCGCAGCCCGTAGCAGGCGTTCTCCAGCACCGTCATGTGCGGGAACAGCGCATAGGACTGGAACACCATGCTGACGTCCCGCTCGGCGGCGGAGAGCGTGGTGACATCCCGCCCGCCGATCTCGATCGTGCCAGAAGATGCGTGCTCAAGCCCCGCGACGAGCCGCAAGGTCGTCGTCTTGCCGCAACCGGACGGGCCGAGCAGGGTCACCAGCGTGCCGGCCGCCACGTCGAACGATATCGCGTCAACCGCGGTGACCCCGCCATAGCGCTTGCTCACATTGCGGAAGGAAACCGCGGCGTCACTCATAGGGCTATCGCCTCCGCAGGGGCGGCAAGTGCGCCGCGCCGTCCAATCCTCTGCCGTCCGATCAACGCCGTCATGCCCAGCAGAACGGCAGCCATCACAACGATCAACACCGCCGAGTAGACCAGCGCCACGCCATATTCGCCGACATCGGCCCGGCCGACGATATAGACCGTCGCCAGATTGTACTCGCCGGAGACCAGGAAAATCACCGCGCTCACCGTCGTGATCGCCCGCACGAAACTATAGACCATCGCCGTCACGATCGCCGGCCGCAGGATCGGCAGGATCACCAGGCGCAACGTGCGGGCGGATCGCGCCCGCAGACTGGCCGACGCCTCGTCGAGGCTCCGGTCGATCTGCGCCAGCGAAGCCAACCCCGCGCGGATACCGACCGGCATGTTCCTGAAGACAAAGGAGATAATGATGATGATCCCGGTTCCCGTCAGATCGATGGGCGGCACGTTGAAGGCGAGGATATAGCTGATGCCGATCACCGTCCCAGGCACGGCGAAGCTCATCATCGCGATGAACTCGAACGCGCCCTTGCCGCGGAAATTCTGCCGGTCGAGCAGATAGGCGGCGAGCAGCCCGAGCGCGGCGGTGATCGGGGTCGCGATGGCCGCAAGCTCCATCGTGGTGATAAGGCTGCGCCAGCCCGAACCGGACAGGAACCAGCCGCCCACGCCATGATCGACGGAAAACGTGGTGAGAAGATATTGCCAGGTCGGCGTCCAGTCCCGCCCGAACGTGACCACAAAGCCGCCGCCCAGGATGATCGCATAGACCACCACGGTCAGCACAAGCCAGGGGCCGACCACCGAGACGCATATTGCGCTGAGACCGGCGGGAAGCGGCGCGGATAGCCCGGCGTCGCCTTTGCCGGTGATGGTGGTGTAGCTGCGCGACCCGGTCCAGGCGCGCTGCGCCAGGAACGCGGTGAGCGTGAACCCAAGCAGCACCAGCGCCAATACCGCGGCGCGCCCCTGGTCGTGCGCGGCGCCGACCACGGCAAAAAAGATGTCGGTCGCCAGCACGTTGAAATTACCGCCGAGCATCAGCGGATTGGCAAAATCCGCCAGGCTTTCGATGAAGGAGATCAGGAATGCATTGGCCAACCCCGGTCGGATCAAGGGCCAGGTCACCGTCCGGAACACATGCCAGCGACCGGCCCGCAGCGTCTGCGCCGCCTCCTCCAGGCTCGGGCTGACCGCACCGAGCACGCCGGACAGCACCAGGAATGCGATGGGCGTGAAAGCGAGGAGCTGGGCAATGGTGATCCCGGCCATGCCATAGATCCAGCGCGTGCGCGGGATGCCCGCATGTTCGGCGAGGAAATTGGTGACGATCCCGACGCGGCCAAACAACAGGATCAACGCCAGCCCGATGACAAACGGTGGCGTAATCACCGGCAGCAAAGACAACAGCCTGACCACCGGCCTGAGCGGCAATCGGGTCCGCCCCGCGACCAGCGCGACCGCAAGCCCCAACAGCGTTGCGAGCACACCCACCAGCGTCGCCTGCGCCAATGTATTCCAGGCAACCCCGCATCCCCTCCCACCGCTCAGGCAGTCGAGCCCCCAAATCCCGGGGTTGAACAGCTTCTCCATGAACACGCCCAAAGCGTAGACGCCATCATTATCCTGCATCGCCGAGCGCAGGATGGCGCCCACCGGCCACGCCACGAACAACCCCACAAGACCAAGTATCAGCAGGAGCGCGCCAAGCACGAACACATCACCCCGACACCAGCCCATACGGGCGAGGCCGATCGCCAACAACATGGTACAACTCACGCCGTAGACCACCGCCCCCCAACCCATCGCCGCTTGCGATGGTCCGGGTCCGAAGACCTGCGCGAGCCATGCCATGTCCCAGCCATGCAACCCGATCGCCAAACCCTGTATCAGCGCAAGCACCAGGCCGAGCGCCCCCGCACCAACCAGCGCACGACGCTCCCCGCCGAGCCCAAGGAGCAATGGCACCACAAGCGGCCATAGCCATGGCTCGCCCGCGAAGAGCGCGGGAGCAGCAGCCTGCTTCCAGCCCAGGATTGCCGCAACCGGCGCCTCGAGCCCGTGCCATGGCAATAGCCCGAGCCCGGCCGCGCCGGCCGCCAGCCAAAATCGCTCGAGGCGCATGGGGTCGGCGCGGCTCAGCGCGGCAGGTTCTTGACCTCGTTGGTCCAGCGGCTCAGCAACCGCGTGCGTGTCGCGGACGAGCCAAAGGTCGCGAAGTCATAGGCAATCAGCTTGACCTTGCTGAGATCGGGCGCCTCGGGCGGCACTGGTGTCGCCTTGTTCGACGGGAACTGGAAGCTGCCAAACTCCGCGCCGATCTTCTGCGCCTCCGGCGTCAGCGCCCAGTCATAGAAGCGGCGCGCCTCATCGGGATGCCGTGCCCCTTTGACGATGCTCATCGAGCCGATCTCGTACCCCGTCCCCTCGCAGGGTGACACCACGACAACAGGGAGCTTGCGCTTCGCGACGGTGATCACGTCATGCTGAAACGCAATGCCGATCAGCGTCTCGCCCTTGCCCGCCGACTGGGCCGGCGCGGCGCCGGCCTTGGTGTATTCGTTGATATTGGCATGCAGCTTCTTGAGAAAGGCGAAGGCCGGTTCCTCACCCATGATCTGCACGAAGGTCGCCAGCGCCGTGTAAGCGGTTCCCGACGAATTGGGGTCGGCCATCTGGACCTCGCCCTTGTACTCCGGTTTGACCAGATCGGCCCAGCAGGCGGGGGCGGCCAGCTTGCGCCGCGCCAATTCCTCCTTGTTGTACCCGAAGCCCAGCGCCCCCATGTAGATGCCGACCGTGCGGAACTGGCCACGCTCGGCCTGCTTGACCGCCCACTCGTTCATCTCCGACAGCTTGGGCGACTTGTACTCCTCGGTCAGCCCCTCCTCGGCGGCCTGGAGGTGCGGGTCGCCCGTGCCGCCCCACCAGATATCGCCCCGCGGGTTCGCCTTTTCCGCGCGCAGCCGGGCGTAAATCTCGCCGCTGCTCTGGCGCGTCATGTCGACATGCACGCCCGTCTGCTTCTCGAACGTCGTCGACATCGCGCGGCACCAGGCTTCGTCAACCCCGCAATACATCACCAGCGTTCCTTGCGCCGACGCGCTGGCCATCCCAGCGAGCATGAGCCCGGCAGCGGTCACGAGACAGCGCAGCCCAGCAGAACGTGAGATCATGGTCGTCTCCCCAATATTATGACCGACCTGTTACAGCATTCCCGCCCCTGCCGCATAGCGGGCCAGGTTGGCGCGGCCCATGGTCGCGTATTCCAATGGGTTGGCTTTCTTGGGGTCCTGCTCCGCCTCCACCACCAGCCAGCGGTCATAGCCCGGCAGTTCGGCGAGCACCGCGGCGAAATCCACCATCCCGTCGCCCGGAACGGTGAAGACCCCCTCGATCACCCCATCGAGAAAACTCAACCTTTCCGCCCATACCCGCGCCATGATCGGTGCACGGATGTCCTTGCAATGGACATGGCCAATCCGGGAGCGGTAGGTGCGCGCCAGCACCACGGGATCGACGCCGCCGAATGTCGCGTGTCCGGTATCGAGGAGCAGACGGACTTCGGGGCCCGTCGCTTCCATCAGCCGGTCGATCTCCTCGCCGCTCTGCACCACCGTGCCCATATGGTGGTGGTAGACAAGCTCAAGCCCGGCATCGGCGACTTGCTTGCCAAGCTCGGTCATGCGCGCGCCGAATTGCTTCCATCCCCCGGCCGCCAGCACCGGGCGGTCGGCCAGCGGGACGGATCGATTTCCATGCACCGTGTTGGAACACTCGGCGGCTATCAACACGCCACAGCCCATGGCCTTGAGAAGCTCCAGATGCGGCCGCATCGCGACGCTCTCGGCTTTGGCATCGCGGATCAGCAGCTCGGTCGAGTACCAGCCCGAGACGATGGCGAGGGCGTGCCGCGCCATGATTGGGGCCAGTTCGCTCGCGACCCGGGGAAACTTATGGCCCAGTTCGATGCCGTCATATCCGGCTTGCCGTGTCTCCGCGAGGCAGACCTCCAGCGGCGTCTCGCCCCCGAGGTCCCGCAGGTCATCGTTCGACCAGCCGATCGGGTTGATGCCTAGTTTCACGCTCATGTCTTCAATCTCCCAGCCGTTGCGCAGCCCGTGCCGCCTCGTATCCGGCCCGTGCGGCCAACACTTCTCCGCGGTCCGACACCTCGGGTATCCCGACGTCCCACCAATGGCCCCCGGCCTCGGTGCTCGGCTCCGGATCTGTGGCGATGACGATCACGGTGGTGCGGTCTGCCCCGCGCGCCGCCGTCAACGCCGCCTCGAGCTCCGCGACACCGCTCACCGTCACCCCGATCGCGCCAAGCCCGCGCGCCTGCGCCGCGAAATCGAACACCGGAAGGCTGGCATGGCGCGCATCAGCCAACAGGTTGTTGAACCGCGCGCCCCCGGAGGCAACCTGGAGCCTGTTGATGCAGCCGAACCCGCCATTGTCGAGCAACACCACGGTGAGCCGCAGACCCAGCATGACCGAGGTGGCGATTTCAGAATTCATCATCAGCCAGGAGCCGTCCCCCAGCATGACCACGATGTCCCGCGCGGGATCAGCCAGCTTCGCGCCGAGCGCGCCGGCGATCTCGTAGCCCATGCAGGAAAACCCATATTCCAGGTGATAGCCGCCGGGCCGGCTCGCCTGCCACAATTTGTGCAACTCGCCCGGAAGCCCGCCCGCGGCGGCGACCACCATGGTATCCTCCCGCGCGGCTCGCTGCACGGCGCCGATCACCTGGGCGTCCGACGGCAAGGCGGCATTGCTCGGCGCGGTCGCGCGCGCAACGTCCTTTCGCCAGGCGGCCATCCCCTGATGGGCGGCGGCCGTCCAATCCGCGGGCGCCCGATACGTCCCAAGCTCGTGCGACATTGCAGTGAGACCAACCCGCGCATCGGCCACCAGCGGCTGCGCGAAATGCTTGCCGGCATCGAATGCCTGCACGTTGAGCCCGATGATCCGTCGCGCCGGATTGGCGAACAATGACCAGGAGCCGGTGGCGAAATCCCCCAGCCTGGTGCCGACGGCGAGGATGACATCCGCCTCCGCGGCGGCGCGATTGGCCGCGGTGCTGCCGGAGACCCCGATACTGCCGAGATTCAGCGGATGGTCATGCGCCAGCGCGCTCTTGCCCGCCTGGGTCTCGGCGACCGGTATGCCATGCGCGGCCGCGAAATCCGCAAGCTGGGTTGTCGCATCGGAGTAGTGGACACCACCGCCGGCGATGATGAGCGGGGCCTTGGCATGTCGCAGCAGACACACGGCGTCGGCAACTTCCCGCTCGTCGGGGCGGGCGCGGCGGATATGCCAAAGGCGCGGCGCGAAGAAGCTTTCCGGATAGTCGAACGCTTCGGCCTGGGTGTCCTGGCACAATGCAAGCGTCACCGGGCCGCACTCCGCGGGATCGGTCAGCACCGCCAGCGCCCGCGGCAGCGCCGTCAGCAACTGCTCAGGCCGGGCGATGCGATCGAAATACCGGCTCACCGGGCGGAAACAATCATTGGCCGACATCGTCCCGTCGCCGAACGACTCGACCTGCTGCAATACCGGGTCCGGCCGCCGGCCAGCGAACACGTCGCCGGGCAGGAACAGCACCGGGAGCCTGTTCACATGGGCAACCGCGGCCGCGGTCACCATGTTGGTCGCGCCCGGCCCGATGGAACTGGTGCACGCCATCATCCGTCGCCGGCGCATGGTCTTCGCGTAGCCGATCGCCGCCAGCGCCATGGACTGCTCGTTATGACCGCGATAGGTCGGCAGCGCATCGCCCGCGGCGTGCAGCGCCTCGCCGAGTCCGGCGACGTTGCCGTGGCCGAAAATCGCCCAGACTCCCGCGAACAACGGCACGACGGCCCCGTCCACCTCGGTGGACTGCGCCGCAAGGCAGCGTACCAGCGCCTGCGCCATAGTGAGGCGAATTGTCGCCATCTCGGTTCTCCTTCGGTGCCTGCCATTGTCTCGCGCCGGACGACGATACACAAATAGGGCCCAGGAGGAACTGCCATGCTCGATATCGCCCTCATCGGCGCCGGCCGCATCGGCCAGATACACGCCCGCAACGTCGTCGCCCATCCCGGCGCCCGGCTGGTGGGCATCGCCGATGCCCAGGCGGAAGTGGCGACCCGCCTTGCCGCCGCGTGCGGCGTGCCGGTGCTCTCGCTCGACGAGGCGTTCACCGCCAGCGCCGTGCTGATCTGCTCGCCGACGCCAACCCACGCCGACTTCATCGAGCGCGCCGCGCGGGCGGGCAAAGCCGTGTTCTGCGAAAAGCCGATCGACCTCTCGGTCGACCGCGTGCGCGCTTGCCTCGCAACCGTCGCGGCCGCCGCCACCCCGCTGATGGTCGGCTTCAATCGCCGCTTCGACCCGCACTTCGCCGCCCTCAAGCGCCGCCTCGACGCCGGTGAAGCCGGCCGGCTGGAGCTGTTGACCATCATCAGCCGCGACCCCTCGCCGCCCCCGCCCGCCTATGTCGCGACCTCCGGCGGCCTGTTCCGCGACATGATGATCCATGATCTCGACATGGCCCGCTTCCTGCTCGGCGAGGAGCCCATCGCGTTGTTTGCCGCCGCGTCCTGCCAGGTTGACCCGGCAATCGGCGCCGCCGGTGACGTCGATACCGCGGTCGTCACCCTGCGTACCGCCTCGGGGCGGCTGTGCCAGATCAGCAATTCCCGCCGCGCCACCTATGGCTATGACCAGCGCATCGAGGCGCATGGCTCGGCCGGGCTGCTGCGTGCCGGCAACATGACTGCCACGACCGTCGAATTCGCCGACGCGCGCGGCTTCGGCACCGACCCGGCGCTGCCGTTTTTCCTAGAGCGCTACGCCGCGGCCTACCGCGCCGAGATCGATACCTTCATCGCCGCGGTGTCCGACGGCGGCCGCCCCCTCCCGGACGGCAGCGATGGCCTCAAAGCCCTTCTGCTGGCCGAGGCGGCCACCGAATCCGCCCGCACCGGCCGCGCCGTGGTGCTGTCATGAAGATCGGCCTGGTCACCGATAGTCTCGCCCACCTCCCCCTCTCCGACCTGCTGGCCACCGCCCGGGCCGAAGGGGTGAGCATGCTGGAATTCGGCTGCGGCAACTGGTCCTCGGCCCCGCATCTCGATGTTGACGGGCTGCTGGCCAGTGAGGCGGCAAGGTCGGCCTTCCTGCGCGATCTCGCCGCGCACGGCCTGTCGCTCTCCGCGCTCAACTGCTCGGGCAATCCGCTCCACCCCGGCGCGTCTGGCGCGCAACACCGCGCGGTCACCAACAAAACCATCCGCCTCGCCGGGCTGTTGGGCGTCGGCAGGGTGGTGATGATGTCCGGCCTGCCCGGCGGTGGCCCGCGCGACGAGACCGCCAACTGGATCACCACCGCCTGGCCGCCGGAGACCGCCCGCGCCCTGGCCTACCAGTGGGACGACGTGATCCTGCCTTATTGGTCAGGCCTGGTTGGCGAAGCGAAAGCCAATGGTGTCGACAAGCTCTGCCTTGAGCTGCACGGCCATCAGGCGGTCTACAACGTCGCGACGCTGCTGCGCCTGCGCGCGGCCGTGGGCCCGGTGGTCGGGGCGAATTTCGACCCCAGTCACCTCTTCTGGATGGGCGCCGACCCCTTGGCCGCCGTACGCGCCCTGGGCCCGGCGATCTATCATGTCCACGCCAAGGACACCCGGATGGACGCCGCCAACGCTGCCGTGAATTCCGCCATCGACACCACGCCGATGGCCGATCTCGCGCATCGGTCCTGGGGCTACGTTACCCTCGGCTTCGGCCACGGCGAATCCTGGTGGCGGGAGTTCTGCATCGCCCTCCGGCTCGCGGGCTACGACGATGTCCTGTCGATCGAGCATGAGGACCTGCTGCTGCCCCCTGAAGATGGCGTTCGCCGCTCCGTCGCGTTGCTGCGCAATGTGGCGAACATGACGCCATGATATCCACAGGCGGTTAACCGCTTGTCAGCCATTGCGCGTCAAGCTGCCCTCGCACCCCTGTGGCAGTTTGAATCGCGACCGATGCAGCGTCCGACCGATGACGTAAAGAACTGGATGCACATGTTCCGCTGGATCGTGAAGCTCATCCGCGATGAGTACGATATCGAGGAAGCGCGACTCGTCCGCGGTGCCGTCCTGGAGACCGAGCTTGGCCTCGCTATCGAGCAGGTCGAGGAGGTCGTCACCACCATCGCCCAATCGTTCGGCGTCGCATTTCCAGCCGCAACGCTCGACGAAGTGCTGAAGCTGGACGAGCTGTGCATGCTCGCAAGCTGGCTCAAGGGGCTCTACAAACAACCGGAATTCCTCTCTTTGGCCTTTGCCGAGGCCTGCCGGGCTACCAATCCCGCGGCCGCGTAAACGCCGATGTCACGGGGGTAGCCGGCGGCAGCGGGCGGCATTACAAGGGCTCCCTAGACCGCGCGCCGGACAGTCCGGTGCCGGAAGCACACCAGGGGAGTTCCCGCATGACCAACAAGGCCATTGCCGCGGCCTGCGCCGTAGCGCTGACCGCCTTCCTGGGTTCCGCCCAGGCCAAGACGCTCGTCTATTGCTCGGAAGGATCACCGGAAAACTTCAATCCGATGATCAGCTACACCGGCACCAGCTTCGACGCCCAGCGGCCGATCTACAGCCAGCTCACCGGCTTCGAATATGGCGGCACCGCTGTGGTCGCGAACCTCGCGGAGAAGTGGGAAGTCTCGCCCGACGGGCTGACCTTCACCTTCCATCTCCGCAAGAACGTGAAGTTCCATTCCAACAAGAACTTCAAGCCGACCCGCAACTTCAACGCCGATGACGTGCTGTTCAGCTTCGAGCGGCAGTGGAAGAAGGAGAACCCCTATTTCAAGGTCTCCGGCGGCGGCTATGACTACTTCACCGACATGGACATGCCGAAGCTGCTGAAGTCGCTCGACAAGGTCGACGACTACACGGTGCGCTTCGTGCTGACCGAGCCGAACGCCCCCTTCGTCGCCAACCTCGCGATGGACTTCGCCTCCATCCAGTCGAAGGAATACGCCGACGCCCTGCTGAAAATGGGCAAGCCCGAGCTGATCGACCAGGAGCCGATCGGCACCGGGCCGTTCGAGTTCGTGCAGTACGTGAAGGACGCGACGATCCGCTACAAGCGGTTCGACGCCTATTTCGCCGCCAAGCCCAAGATCGACACGCTGGTGTTCTCCATCAACAAGGACCCCGCGGTTCGCGTCGCCAAGCTGAAAGCCAATGAGTGCCAGGTCTCCTTCGGCCCGCGCCCGGCCGACCTGCCGGACCTGAAGGCCGACAAGAACATCAACGTTCTCGCCCAGTCCGGCCTCAACATCGGCTATATCGGCATGAACACGAAGAAGAAGCCCTTCGACGATGTTCGCGTCCGCAAGGCGATGACCATGGTGATCGACCAGAAGGCGATCCTTACGGCGGTCTATCAGGGCTCCGGCCAGGCGGCCAAGAACCTCATCCCGCCGACCATGTGGAGCTATAACGACAAGGTGCCGGCCTACAAGCTGGACATCGAAGGCGCCAAGAAGCTCCTCGCCGAGGCCGGCTACCCCAACGGATTCGAGACCGATTTGTGGGCGATGCCGGTGCAGCGCCCGTACAATCCGGACGCCAAGCGCATCGCCGAGCTCGTGCAGGCCGACCTCGCCAAGGTGGGTGTGAAGGCCAAGATCGTCACCTACGAATGGGGTGACTATCGCAAGCGCGTCCAGGCCGGCGAGCACCAGATGGCCCAGCTTGGCTGGACCGGCGACAATGGTGATCCCGACAACTTCTTCGTCCCGCTCGCCGCTTGCTCGTCGAAGAACACCGCCCAGTGGTGCGACAAGGAATTCGACGATCTCGTGACCAAGGCCGTCAAGGTGTCCAACCTCGCCGAACGTACCAAGCTGTACATGCAGGCGCAGGAGGTGATGAACAAGCAGTCGCCCTACTTCTTCATCGCCCACTCGGTGGTTTACCTGCCGATGCGGACCAACGTCGTCGGCTTTAAGCAGAGCCCGTTCGGCGCCCACCGCTTCGACATCGCCGACCTGAAGTAAGACGGCGCCTTCATCCCTCCCCTCCCGCCGCGGCGGGAGGGGAGGATGGGGGGCTGGCATAAGTATGCTGCGATTTCTCCTCGGCCGCGTCGCGCTGATCGTGCCGACCTTTGTCGGCGTGACGTTCCTCGCCTTCCTGCTGATCCATCTCGTGCCCGGCGACCCCATCGAGGCGCGGGTCGGCGAGCACGGGATATCGGAGGAACGCCTGGCCGAACTGCGCCATGAATTCGGCTACGACCAGCCGATGTGGAAGCAGTTCGTCGATTACGAAGCCCAGGTGCTCAAAGGCGATTTCGGCGTTTCGGTGGTCACGCGCGAGCCGGTGATCAAGGAATTCGCCACTCTGTTTCCCGCGACCATCGAGCTCTCGCTGGCCGCCATCCTGTTCGCCGCCGTGTTCGGCCTGCCGCTCGGCGTGATCGCCGCGGTGAAACGCGGTTCGGCCTTCGACTACGGGCTGATGGGCCTGTCCGTCACCGGCGCCTCGATGCCGATTTTCTGGTGGGGGTTGATGATGATCCTCATCTTCTCCGTCACCCTCGGCATCACCCCGGTCTCCGGCCGGATCTCCGACGCCTTCTTCGTCGAGCCGTGGTCTGGCTTCATGACGATCGATTGCAACTGGTCCGACGATGAGGGGGCCTGCCGCTCCGCCTGGAGCCACATCGTGCTGCCGATGATCGTGCTCGGCACCATCCCGCTGGCCATCATCGCCCGCATGACCCGCTCCTCGATGCTCGAGGTGCTGAACGAGGACTATGTCCGCACCGCTCGCGCCAAGGGCCTGTCGGGCATGCGGGTCGTCATCGTGCATGCGCTGCGAAATGCGCTCATCCCGGTCGTCACCGTCATCGGCCTGTCCGTCAGCGGCCTGCTGGGCGGCGCCATCCTCACCGAGACCATCTTCTCCTGGCCGGGCGTCGGCCATTGGCTGGTGGAAAGCATCGCGCGGCGTGACTACCCGGTGCTGCAGACCGGCACGCTGCTGATCGCGGTGCTGGTGATCCTGGTCAATCTCGGGGTCGACCTGCTCTACGGCTTCCTCAATCCGCGGATCCGCCGCTGATGTCCGCCACGCAAGCCGCGCCGATGCCCGGCCGCCTCGCCTTGTTCTGGCGCAGCTTCGCCGAGAACCGCGGCGCCGTGGTCGGCCTGGCGCTGATGTGCATCCTCATCACCGTCTCGGCCTTGGCCGACGTGCTGGCGCTGCATTCCCCGGTCGAGCAGTTCCGCGAGCATTTCCTCATCCCGCCGATCTGGCAGGAAGGCGGGTTGTGGGACTACCCGCTCGGCACCGACGATGTCGGGCGCGACATGCTCTCCCGGCTGATCTACGGCGCGCGGCTCTCGATCATCATCGGCTTCTCGGTCGCCAGCCTCGCGCTGATCACCGGCACCACGCTCGGCCTCACCGCGGCCTTCGCCGGCGGGGTGGTCGATATCTTCATCATGCGGCTGATGGACATCCTGCTGGTCTTCCCCTCGCTGCTGCTGGCCATCGTCATCGTCGCCATCCTCGGCCCCGGCCTGTTCAACGCCATGCTCGCCGTCGTCGTGGTGACGCTTCCCGGCTATACCCGCCTCGCGCGCGCCTCCGCGTTGGCCGAGCTGGCGCGAGACTACGTCACCGCCAGCCGCAGCGCCGGCGCCCGCACGTTCCGGCTGATGTTCGACACCGTGCTGCCGAATTGCCTCGCACCGCTGATCGTGCAGGTCAGCCTCGGCTTCGCGGTGGCGATCCTCGACGCCGCGGCTCTCGGCTTTCTCGGCCTCGGAGCGCAACCGCCAACGCCGGAATGGGGCACCATGCTGTCCGGCGCGTTGCAGTTCTACCAGCGGGCCTGGTGGGTGCTGGCGCTGCCCGGCCTCGCCATCCTGTTCACCGTGCTCGCCTTCAACCTCGTCGGCGACGGGCTGCGCGACGCCCTTGATCCCAAGTTGAAGCGCTGATGGCCCTGCTCGAAATCCGCAACCTCGTCGTCGAGTTCGGCACCGCCCGCGGCCGGTTCCGCGCCGTCGACGGCGTCGATGTCACGGTCGATGAGGGCGAGATCCTGTGCGTCGTCGGCGAATCCGGCTCTGGTAAATCGGTCTCGATGCTCGCCGCAATGGGCCTCATCGGCTGGCCCGGCCGCGTCACCGCCGACGTCATGCGCTTCGGCGGCATCGACCTGCAGGGCCTCTCCGCCCGCGATCGGCGCAAGGTGGTCGGCAAGGACATGGCGATGGTGTTTCAGGAGCCGATGACCTCGCTCAACCCCTGCTACCCCGTCGGCTGGCAGATCGGCGAGGCCCTGCGGGCCCACCACGCCGTGCCCAAGCCGAAAATCCGCGATCGGGTGGTCGAATTGCTGGACCAGGTCGGCATCCCCGATCCCGGCCGGCGGATGAACGCCTTCCCGCACCAGATGTCCGGCGGCATGAACCAGCGCGTGATGATCGCCATGGCGATCTCCTGCAACCCGCGGCTGCTGATCGCCGACGAGCCAACGACGGCGCTCGACGTCACCATCCAGAAGCAGATCCTCGACCTGCTGATCGGCTTGCAAGCCGAGCATCGCATGGGCCTCGTGCTCATAACCCACGACATGGGCGTCGTCGCCGAGACCGCGCATCGGGTGCAGGTGATGTATGCCGGCCAGATGGTCGAGCAGCAATCGACCGACGCCTTGTTCTCGGCGCCCCGCCATCCCTACACCGCCGCCCTGCTCGACGCCCTGCCCGAGCGGGCGCACGGCCGCAGCCGTTTACCCACCATTCCAGGGGTCGTCCCCGGCATCGATGACCGCCCGGCCGGCTGCCTGTTCAACCCGCGCTGTTCCGCGGCGACCGACCTGTGTCGCACCACCGCGCCAGAGGTGCGCGACGGCATTCGCTGCCACTTCCCGCTCGGCCAGGGGCACGGCGCATGACGGTGCTGATGCAGGCCAAGGGCATCCGCCGCCACTACCCCGTCGGCGGCGGGCTGTTCGCCGCCAAGGGCCTGGTCAAGGCGGTCGACGGCGTCGACTTCACCCTGCTCGAAGGCGAGACGCTGGCGATCGTCGGCGAATCCGGCTGCGGCAAGTCGACACTCGCGCGGGTCGCCACCCTCATCGAACCGCCGACCGACGGCGAATTACTGATCGACGGCAAGGTGGTCGCCAACGATGCGGCCCGGCGCAACCTGCGGCTGTCGGTTCAGATGGTGTTCCAGAACCCCTTCGGCTCGCTCAACCCGCGCAAAACCGTCGGCCGCATCCTGCAGGAACCGCTCGAAATCAACCACCGCGGCACCGCGGCCGAGCGCGAGCAGGCGGCGCGGGCGATGATGGACAAGGTGGGTCTCCGGCAGGACCAGTTCGGCCGCTACCCCCACATGTTCTCCGGCGGCCAGC
This sequence comes from uncultured Rhodospirillales bacterium, assembly GCA_903910565.1. GTDB lineage: Bacteria > Pseudomonadota > Alphaproteobacteria > Acetobacterales > Acetobacteraceae > CAIYPH01. The sequence continues at coordinate 7,671 of CAIWAJ010000208.1, read as the reverse complement.
GCCAGCGCATCGCCATCGCCCGCGCCCTGATGCTCAACCCCCGCATCGTCGTCGCCGACGAGCCGGTCTCGGCACTCGACGTGTCGATCCAGGCGCAGGTGCTGAACCTGATGATGGACCTGCAGGAGGAGCTCAAACTCGCCTATCTCTTCATCAGCCACGACCTCAGCGTCGTCCGCCACATCGCGCGCGAGGTGATGGTGATGTATTGCGGCCGGCCAGTCGAGCACGGGCCGAAGGACAGCATCTTCGCGACGCCAAGGCACCCCTACACACGCATGCTGCTGGCGGCGACCCCCTCGATCGACCCGACCCGGCGCAAGCAGGCGGTCACCATCAAGGGCGAACTCCCCTCCCCCCTCAACCCGCCACCCGGCTGCGCCTTCGCCAGCCGATGCCCCTACGCCGCCGCGAGATGCACCGCCGAGCGGCCGGAGCCGCGGGCCTTTGCCGGGCATCTCGTGGCTTGCCATGAACTCGAGCGGATCGAGGCCTGATAACGAGTGTCATTGATTGCAGGGGCAAGTAAGCAAGCGCTCCTTTTTTGAAAAAAAGGAGCAAAAAACGTTTATTCGTTTGGCTGGTACCGCTTCAAGCCATCCCGCCAAGCCGCCGGCAACCAACGACCGAAAAGTTTTCTTGGTTCTTTTTGTTCACAAAAAGAACACCCTTCCCTACCCAAATTCCGGCATCACCTCAGCCGCAAAACGCCGGGCAGACGCGATCACGCTATCGCGCGGCAGGTCACCGAACGCGAAGCGACACAGCAGATAATTCAACCCGCCCTCGTCGATCGTCCGCCGCAGGAAGTCCCGCACCTTGCCCACCGTGCCAGCCACCGCCCGCCCGGTCGCCTCCGCCTCGTCGAAGGTCTCGGGGAACAGCGCGTTGGGGTTGGGGATGGTGGCGCTATTGCGCTTCCAAAGCAGCATGAAGCTCTCCCGCCATTTCCGATAGGCCGGCCGGGCGATGGCCAGCGCGTCGCCATCGCTGTCCGCAATCACGATATGGCGGCTGACACCCATCAAGGGCAACTCCTCCGCCGGACGGCCCAACGCCGCCCATTCGGCCCGATAGCGGTCGGTCACCGGGCGCATCATCGGCCCCGAGAGATTTCCAACGACGTTCACCGCATTCGCCGCCACCCAAGGCACGCTGTCCGGCCGCCCGATGCCGTACCACAGCGGCGGATGCGGCGTCTGGACTGGCGTAAGTTCAATCGGCACCCGGTCATAGCGGTAGTACTTGCCGTGATACGTCAGTTCACGGCTCACCAGCCCCTGTCGGATGACGTCGAACGCCTCGACATACATCTCCTGCGCCGTCTCCGGTGACAGCCCGAAATAGGAGAGTTCGAACGGCGATACCCCCCGCCCGATCCCTAGCTGCAACCGCCCACGGCTCATCTGGTCGAGCATGCAGATCTCATCGATCAACCGCAGCGGGTGGTAGAGCGGCAGCGTATAGACCAGCGGCCCCAGCAGGATGCGCTGCGTGTGCTGGGCGACCGCGGAGAGATACACGCTGGGTGACGGCGCACAGCCAAGCGGCGTGCCGTGATGCTCGGCGACATGGTAGCAGTGAAACCCGGCGCGATCATATTCCGCGACGATCGCCATGCGGTCGGCGTAGAACTGCGCGAGGTCATCCGCCCCGCGGTCGACATGGTCGAACACACCGAACTTCATGCCGCAGTCCCCCCCATTTTCCGCATCCGCCACGCCGCGCTGAGCAGCGCCGCCAGCCCGACCAGCGTCGATGCGCACAGCACCAGCGCGGCGCTATGGCCGGGCCGGTCGGGCCATTGGCCGACCAGCAGCGTGCACAGCGCGCCATACCCCATCTGCGAACACCCGTAGAGCCCCGACGCCGCGCCGATCATCCCCGGCTGCACGCCGATGGCGATGGACAGCACGATGGGGCTGACGATCCCCGAGCCGATGCAGAACACCAGCACCGACGCCAGCACGGAAAAAACCGTGAAATGATCCGTCATCTCCAGCACCGCAAACGCGAGCGCCCCGGAGGTGGCGACCACGCTGGCCCCCAGCACCAGGCGGATCGGCTCGATCCGCCGCACCAGCCGGCTCGCCAGGATGGCCCCGATCGAGAAGCCGAGAATGGGAACCACGAAATAGAACCCGATCTCGATCGCCGGACGATGCAGCCGGTCCGCGAAAATGAACGGCGCCGCCGACAGGAAGGCATAGAAACTGGTGGTCGAAGTCGCCCCACCCAGCGCCAGCGCCCGGAACTCCCCGATCCCGAGCAGGCGGACATAGCCGCGCAGCACGCCGACCGACGCGCCGCGCTGCGTATGGGTCTCGCGCAGGAAGCGGAAGGTGGCAGCGAGCGTCCAGGCCCCGAGGGCTGCGAGAAACACGAAGATCCAGCGCCAGCCGAACCACGCCGCCACCAGCCCGCCCACCAGCGGCGCCGATGCCGGGCCGATCGACATGAACAAATTCAGCATCGCGATGCTCGACGCCGCCTCCCGCGCCGAAGACACGTCCCGCAACACCGCCCGGCCCAGCACCAGGCCGGCACAACCGCCCAGCGCCTGCCCGACCCGCGCGACGATCAGCACCTCCACCCCCGGCGCAACGGCGGCCGCCAGACTCGCCGCGGCATAGAGCGCAATCCCCGCCAGCAGCGCCGGCCGGCGGCCGATGCGGTCCGACAGCGGCCCCCAGAACAACTGCCCGACCGCGACACCCACGAGATACAGCGTCAGCGTCAACTGGATCCTCGGCCCCGACTCCCCGAGGTCCCGCGCCGCCTGGGGCAGCGAGGGGACGAAAATATGCATCGCGAGCGTGCCCGAAATGCAAAGCGCGATCAGCAGCCACAGCGGCGGCCTCGCCGCCCCGATGCTCGGCGAGGTCAGGCGAACACCGCCTTGTTCACCACATTCTCCATGTTCGGCCGCCCATCCAGCACCGACAGCGCGTTCTGCACCGCGGTGACGCCCATCCGGTCGAGCGATTCCAGCGTCACGCCCGCCATATGCGGCGCGGTGATCACGTTGGGCAGATTCGGGATCTGGTTCTCCGGCTCCACCGGCTCCTGCGCGAACACATCGAGCCCGGCGCCGGCAATGCCGCCGCTGGTGAGCGCCGCATAGAGCGCCGGCTCGTCGATGATGCCACCCCGGGCGGTGTTGACCAGGAAGGCGGTCTTTTTCATGCAGGCCAGCCGTTCGGCGCTGATCAGGCCGACGGTGCCGGGCGTCTTCGGGCAATGGATGGTGACGAAATCGGCGCGGGCCAGCGCCGCGTTCAGGTCGGGCGCCGGGATGCCACCACGGGCACGGATGGCGTCCTCGGGAATAAAGGGGTCATGCACCAGCACCGTCATCTCCATCGCCAGGCAGCGCGACGCCACGCGCGTGCCGATCTTCCCGAAGCCGATGATGAGCAGCGTCTTGCCGAACAAATCGACGATCGGCGCCTGCATCTTGTCGCGCCAGCGGCCGGTGCGGACGAACGCGTGCTGGTCGAAGCCGCGCTTGGCCAGGTGCATCATGAAGTAGATGGCATGCTCGGCCACAGTCACGGAGTTCGCCGTGCCGGCAATCAGCAGCGGGATTTTGCGGGCATCGAGCGCCGGCACCTCGACGGCATCGTAGCCGACGCCGATGCGGGCGACCGCCTTGAGATTGGGCGCGGCGGCGATATCCCCGGCGCGGAACGGCCTTCCCCAAAGCAGCACGCCATCGACATCGGCGAGCATGGCGCGGAACTCGGCCTCCGGGGTGAGGTCGTGGAAGCCGACCACCTCGACATCCTCCCGCGCGCGGGCAACGTTCCAGCCGGCCTCGGACATGGCCTGCGGCAGCAGCAGTTTCTTGCGATTGGCGGTCATGATCCCCTCCGGAAATGCGTTGGCGGCAGCTTGGCCCGCTTCCCGCATGGAGGCCAGATGGTACATCCTCATGGCAGTGTCCAGGCGGGCAGAACCCAGGGAGGGACGGGATGAGCGAGATGCTACGTGTCGGCTACGCAGGCGTGGGCCTGATGGGCCACGGGGCGGCGAAAAACATCCTGCTGAAGGGATTTCCCCTCACCGTGCTGGCGCACCGCAACCGCGCCCCGATCGAGGACCTCGTCGCCAAGGGCGCGGCCGAGGCCCCGTCCGCCTCGGCCCTCGCGGCGGCCTGCGACGTCATGTTCCTTTGCCTGCCCGGCGTGGCCGCGGTGGAGGAGGTGATCCTCGGCCCCCATGGCTGCCTCGATGCCCTGCGCCCGGGCATGATCATCGCCGACAAAAGCACCGGGGACCCCGATTTCACCCGCCGTCTCGGCGCCATCCTGGCCGAACGCGGCGTGACCCTGCTCGACGCCCCGATCGGCCGCACGCCCAAGGAGGCCGAGGAGGGCCGCCTCTCCACCCTCGTCGGCGGCGACCCGGCTTCCATCGCCCGCATCCGCCCGGTGATTTCGGCCTATGCCGACACCATCATCGAGGCAGGCCCCCTCGGCGCCGCGCTGATGGTCAAGATCGTCAATAACTTCATCAGCTTCACCAACGCGGTGGTGATCTCCGAGACCTTCGCCGCCGCCAGCAAAATGGGCGTCCCCTTCGCGCCGCTCTGCGCAATGATCGAGGCCGGCGGCTCCAACAGCACGATGTTCCAGTGGATCAAGCCGTGGATTCTCGCGGGCGACGACAGCCGCGGCCGCGGCCGCCTGGTCCACGGCGTCGGCGTGCTCGACGGCTACCGCCAGCTCGCCGCCGCCGCCGGGGCGCCGATGGACATGGCCGAGACCGCCCGTGCCGTGCTGCAACGCGTGCTCGATGCCGGCCATGGCGCGCGCTATGTGCCGCGCCTCCCCGGCATCCTCGCGGAGATGGCGGGCGCCGGGTTCCGCTCGCTCGATGACGACGGCCCCGCTGGCACCTGAGGGCAAGAATTTTTTGCTTAAGGCGAGAAATTTAGCTTGCACAATGCCAAAAAGTTAGTTATATACCCAACAAAGAAATCAGGAGTGACTGAAACCGAATGACCCGGCCGCCCTCCCCTCACCCGAGCGCCCCGCTTGGCATCGCCGCCCTTCTCGGCGTCCTGCTGCGCGTGCTGCTGGCCGCCCTCCTGGGCGCCGCCAAAGCGCGCCCGCGCGACGTCGCGGCGCCCGGACTGCTGACGGGGATACTCCGTGCCGAGCAAGACGCGGAATTTGCGTTCGAACCCCTGGAGGAGTGGATCGCCGTGCCGGCCCCTTGGCGCGCCGGGCAGGGAATCCGCCGGTCATGCCCCCGCGCGGCGACCGACCCGCGTCGCGCCGCGCGTCCGCATGCCGGGGGGCGCGGGCCACCCACGCGGCAAATCCCATCCGAAACCACCGTATCCGGCATCGCCTGAGGGCAATGCGCGGCCGCTTGCGCGCGCCCGTGGCGCGGAGACGGCCTCAATACGCCATGAACGCCTTGTAGGCCTCCACCATATCCAGCACCGCCGCCTCATAGAGCAGCTTGCCGTGCTCCACCGAGGAGAGCGAGGGATCGCTGCCGATGCGCCCGTCGGGGAAGCGCTTGCGGTAATCCGCCGCCTCGAAGAACGGGCTGCTCGGCGGCGCCACCTTCGGCGTCATCTGCGCGTGCTTCACATGGTCCTGCTGGTAGTACTGGGCAAGCGAGACCTCCGCCGCGGTGGCGTGGTTGCCGTTGACCCCGGGATAAAGCTGCTCGCCAAGCGTGCGGCAGCGCTCGCCGGCGGACCAGAAGGTCATCCGACACTGCACCGGGTGCTCGGCGTCACGCAAGGAGCGCGCGGCGTAAAGCTCGTCAAACGCGGCGGTGACGGTGGCGACATTGCCGCCATGGCCGTTGATGAAGAAGAACTTGCGGAACCCATGCACCGCGAAACTCTCCACCACATCGCGCACCACCAGCATCAGCGTGCTCGGCCGCAGCGTCGCCGAGCCCTTGAAGGCGAGATGGTGCTGCGACATGCCATACGCCAGCGTCGGCGCAACGGCCGCGCCGATCGCATCGCCCACCCCTTTGGCGACGAACTCGGCGTCGAGGTGATCGGTGCCGATCAGCCCGTTCGGCCCGTGCTGCTCGACGGAGCCGATCGGCACGATCATGCCGTCCGACATCCGCAGATAGTCTTCGACTTCCGGCCAGGTGGAGAGCGCGAGCTGCATGAATCCGTACTCCGTCGACGTGAGAACTTGATAAACGAAGGCAAGACAAGTGGACGGAAGCGCTCCTTTTTTGAAAAAAAGGAGCAAAAAACTTTTATCCGTTTGGCATGTACCGCAACCAACCATCCCGGGAAGCAAGCCAACGGCAACGAGGGCATAAAAAGTTTTTTTGGTTCTTTTTGTTCACAAAAAGAACATCCTTCCCTCCCTGATCTGCAATGAACCTATGGCCTGACGCTGACGCCGCCGAAGGGCTGGCCGCCGAGGAAGTGAAGCTTGAAACCCTCGACCTTGGCCGAAACGCCGACAAAAGCCTTGGCATCGGCGAACAGCATCATCGGCACCTCGTCGTGGATGATCTGCTGGGCCTGCTGATAAAGCTTGGTGCGCTCCTCGACCGAGGTGACGATGTTGGCCTTCTGGACGATGTCGCTATAGGCCTGATTGCACCATTGCGGAATGTTGCGGCCATTGGTCAGCGCCGAGCAGGTGAAACCGCCCAGCATCTGCGCGGGGTCCGGGTAGTCCCAGGTGCCGCCGAGCATGCCGACATCGCTTTCGTTGTTACGGGCCCGCCGGAGATACTCGCCCCATTCATAGGTGACGATTTTCGCGGTGACCCCGATTTTCGCCCAGTCCGCCTGGATCATCTCGGCAGCCCGGCGGCCGTTCGGCATATAGGCGCGTGCCACCGGAATGGCCCAGATATCGGTGGAGAACCCGTTGGGATAGCCCGCCTCGGCGAGCAGCGCCTTGGCGCGGGCGGGATCATAGGCGCGCGGCTTGAGGGCGGGGTTGTTGCCCCACAACGTCGGCGACACCACGGCCGCGGTCGGCGTGCCGGTGCCCTGGAACACCGCCTTGACCAAATTGTCGAGATCAACCGCGGTGGCGAGTGCCTCGCGCACCCGCTTGTCGGAGAAGGGCTTCTTGTCGGTGCGGAACGAGAGATACCCCATCGAAGCAATGGTGCTCTCCTGCACCACGACGCCAGGCGTGCTCCGCATCGCCGGCATATCGGCGGGGTTGGGATAGCGGGCGATCTGACACTCGCCGGCGCGCAGCTTGGCAAAGCGAACGGCGGCGTCGGGCGTAATCGAGAACACCAACTGATCCACTTTGGCCGCCCGCTCGGGCTGGCCGGCCTTGGCGCCCCAGAAATCGGGGAAGGCGCGGAAGCGGATCAGGCTGTCCTTCTGGTATTGAACAAGCTGGAAAGGCCCGGTGCCAAGCGGCTCAAGATCGAGCTTCTCCGGCGTGCCGGCCTTGTCCATCGCCGCCGCGTATTCGGCCGAGCTGATGGCAAAGGGCTGCACCGAAAGACTGCTGAGCAGCGGCGCAAGCGGCGAATTCAGCTCGAACACCACGGTATATTCATCGGCCTTGGTCACCGATTTCAACGCCGCGCCGATGAAGGCCGAGAAAGCAAGGTAGGTGCCGCCGCTCACCTTGTAGTTGCGGTGCTCCTTGTCGAACATGCGGGTAAAGGTGATGACCACATCGTCCGCGTTGAAGTCGCGGG
>CAIWAJ010000207.1:0-2407 GCA_903910565.1 uncultured Rhodospirillales bacterium | reverse complement strand
TTTGTGAACAAAAAGAACCAAAAAAACTTTCTGTTCCATCCATGCCGTTGGCGTACACCCCACGGATAGGTGGGCGCGATACACACCAAAGGGATAAAAAATTTTTGCTTCTTTTTTTTCAAAAAAGAAGCGCTTCCTTCCTACCCTTACCCGTAGCGCTCTTCCGTCCAGGGATCACCGTTATTGTGGTATCCTCTGGTCTCCCAGAAGCCCGGCCGATCGGTGATGGCGAATTCGATGCGGCGGATCCATTTGGCGGATTTCCACAGGTACAGCCGGGGGATCAGCACCCGTACCGGGCCGCCGTGCTGGCGGGAGATCGGCTGGCCTTCCCAGGAATGCACCAGCAGCACGTCTTCCTGGTCGAACTGCTCCCGGGTCACGTTGGTGGTGTAGCCGTCGACGGCGTGGAAGACGACGTGGCGCGCCTTGTCGGACACCTCGACCATGTCCATCAGCGCGCGCGCCGAGACGCCTTGCCAGTGGTTGTCGTAGCGGGACCACTGGGTGACGCAATGCATGTCGGACACGCTCTCGACCATCGGCAACGCCATGAATTCGTCGAGCTTCAGGCTGAGCGGGCGGCGGACGGCGCCGTCGATGTCGAGGCGGAAGCGGCGCTGGTCGATGATCGGCTGGATGCCGAGATCGAGCACCGGCCAGTCGCGCACCAGGCGCTGGCCGGGGGGGAGGCGGTCGAACTGAGGATCGCCGGTGGTGCCGGTGATGAGGCGGCCGTCGGCGGCCCAGCGCTGTTTGGCGCGGATCAGCTTCTCGTTGGCGCCTTCGGGGAAATCGTCGGTCTCGCTCATCTCCGCCGTCACGGCGCCTTGGCGAGAGTGACCACAAGCTTGCGCATGGACCAGCCGAGCTCGGCATGGCCGCCGCTGCAATGAAGCTCGGCGTTGATGTGGAACTGCGAAAGACCGTAGTCGCGCGGATTGAGCGACGGGTTGAGGCTCGGATACTTCGCGTTCAGGGCATCGAGCCCGGCCTTCAGGTTGGCGGAGGACACCTGGAAACTGAACGTCCTGTAACCCGTCCAGGGCGTGCCGGTGAATGTCGCGCTGCCAGGCAAGGGCGTAACCCAGGACGAGCCCGGTGCCAGCGGGACGTTGAGCATATAGCTGCCGGAATTTTGGTCGTGGCCAACTGACTGCGGGCCATTGGCGCTGCTGTTGAGGTGAAACAGCCGTATACCATTGGATATTTTCACGTTGCGGACCGGGTCGAGATACTGCACGTCCGCCGTCACGTAGACGTTGTTGGTGGGTGAGTTGCCGCCAATCGCCGTGGGAACCTGAAGGTCGAAGCTGACATCAATCGTACCGGTCATGCTTGCGAACGGGTACTTCATATCGGAGGGGCGGTAGCGATATTGGGGTGTGATCATCATCTTGTCGCATTTTCCGTGCGACGTGAAGTCGGTCGAATTCAAATAGGCGCCGACCGCGCCACCGCTGGCTTGGCCGACCGTGGTCCCGGCCTGGTCGATGTAACCAGATTGTCCTTCGCCGAGATTGGAGACGTGCAGGCCGGTCTTCACCCCTGCATCCCAGCTCGATATGGGCACCATCTTACCATCGGGCCGATAAGGGTTGGGCTGCCAGATCACCAGCCCGAAGACGCCGGACGGGAACGGCGTTCGGATGGATTTGGGGTTGAACATGATCGGAGCGATCGACGTGATGTTCGGCTGGGTCAGCAGGACCTGGGCGCGCACAGCTGTCCACGGCGCCAAGAGCAGGACAAGGGCGGTTGCGAGGGTGAAGCGGTGGCGACGGGCGGCAGCGATCACAGGCGGGGCTCCTCGACGAGGCTCTGAAACGAAAAATCGACTCCGCCCAGCGCAACGGCACGCACGTGCGGTACGACCTACCTAGCAGGTCAGAGAAAGAAATGGACTCTAACTGTTTGTAATGTGCGTGGACCCCGGCCCACCGCGGCGCCGACTTACCCGCGATCGCGCATCAGGCGGGACTTGTCGCGCTGCCAGTCGCGCTCGGCGATGGCGTGGCGCTTGTCGGCCTTGTTGCGCCCGGCGCCGAGGCCGAGTTGCACCTTGGCCATCCCACGCGGATTGAAGTGGATGTCGAGCGGCACCAGCGTCATCCCGTCACGCGCCACCGCGCCGAGCAGGCGGCGCATCTCCTTGCGTTTCACCAGCAGCTTGCGCGGCGCCCGCGGCTCGAAGCGGGAGAGCACGCCGCCCTGGTATTCCGGGATATAGGCGTTGAAGAGGTAGAGCTCCCCCTCCCGCTCGCCGGCCCAGGCCTCGGTCAGCGTCGCGCGGCCGGCGCGGAGGCTTTTGACCTCCGGGCCGAGCAGCACGATCCCTGCTTCCAGGGTTTCCTTGATGGTGTAGTCGAACCGCGCCTTGCGGTTCTGCGAGGCGATGCCGTGGCTG
>CAIWAJ010000206.1:0-5157 GCA_903910565.1 uncultured Rhodospirillales bacterium | reverse complement strand
GCGCGCGGGTGGCCGAGGTGCTCAACCGCCGCCGTCCCCTGACCTTGCCGATGATCCGGGCGTTGAGCCGCGCTTTGGACATTCCGGCGGATGTATTGATCCAGCCGTACGAGACGCGGGGACCGGACAAGGAGGGCCGGCTGTTATCGTCGGTAGCGGCATAAATCGCTGGCCGGGACTTTCCCCTCGGCTTCCTGACGATATGCGTAAATGTCCGGCCACAGCGCGTCATAGATGCGCGGACAAGCGAACACCCAGGTGCGAAGCGTGTTTGCAACTTCATCCACCGGCGGCGGGTGGCCGCCGAGTAGGCCCCGCTTGGAGTGGCGGCTTTGGATGGAGAGCGGTCGTAGGACAACTAGTGTCCCCTCCGGCTGCTTTGCGCCCAGCCTGGCCATGCAGACGAGCGGAGCCAAACCCTATTGCTGTCGGTCCGCAGACGTGCAACCTTGCAACATCGATGTCTCGCACAGGTGTGCAAACGACATGCAGGGAGGTAAAGCGCGATGGCCATAGGGTGCAACTGCTGAGCCATGCAAAATATCCTTGCAATTTTGAGCCCTGTGACGCTCGGTTTTGTCGTCGCGATCTGCGTCATGGGCCTCTTATTTCAGTTTAGATTCAACCGCCGAACCGCCGACCTTGGGCCGAGTCTCCTCACGACGACTGGTATTTTGGGCACGTTTGTCGGCATCGCACTCGGATTATATCATTTTGATACCAGCAGCGTAGAAGCCAGTATCCCGGCATTGCTGGAAGGCTTGAAAACCGCTTTCTTCGCCTCGGTGTTTGGGGTCGGCTTCGCAATTTCTCTGAAGTTCCGGGAATTCGTTGCTGGGACTGGCAAGCAGGATGAATCGGCGTCTGACGATGTGTCCGGCGCCGATCTTTTGCGCCACCTTCAGGACATCCGGACGGCGCTAACCGGCGCCGACGACGGATCGCTGATCTCCCAAATGAAGCTCGCACGTCAGGACGGCGCTGAGCGATTGGCGGCGCTGCGCTCCCTGCAGAGGTCCCTCTCCGGCACCGAGGACGGTTCGCTGCTTACTCAGATCCGGCTGCTTCGGCAGGACAGCAATGACCGCCTCGATACTCTGAAGATCACGATGGCCGAGGCGCTCAAGAAACTGTCGGAGATGGGATCGCAAACGCTGATCGAAGCGCTTCGGGATGTCATCCGCGATTTCAACGACAAGATCACTGAGCAGTTCGGAGAAAACTTTAAGCATCTGAATATCGCTGTTGCCAACTTGCTTGTCTGGCAGGAGCAATACAAGGCGACGATCGAATCGACCGTCACCAAGTTAGACGAAGTCGGCCGGCTGGTCGGCGACTTGGCTGGCAGCTTCTCTGTAATGGTGGAGCGATCCGGTCGATTTGCCGATGTCGCGGATCGACTCGGCGTGATGTTGACGGCGCTCGAGGCAAACGAGCGCCGGCTTAACGAGCAGTCAGAGGCCTTGGCTACGCTCTTGCTGAAGGCGTCCGGGAGCTTGCCCGAGATCGAGCGGAAGATCGAAGAGCTTTCGACACAGCTGGCGAACGCGGTGCGCGAGAATCAGCGCGTTGTCGGCGCAGCGCTGACGGAAGGCACGGCAGCGCTGCGCGGTGCTGTCGATATCCTCCGCAACGGCGTTTCCACAGTGTCCGCCGATCTGAGCGGGATGGTGGCGAAGAACCAAGACACCATCGCGGCCGCGCTGACCGAGAACGCGAATGCAATCCGCACTTCGCTCGACGCCGCACAGCGCGACATGTCCGGATCGAACGCCGAATTTAACCGGCAATTGCGGGAGCTCGCAGACAAAACCAAGGAACAGGTCGCCACCCTAGACGCCGCACTGCAGCGTGAACTGGAGACTGCCCTCCGAAGTCTCGCACAGCAGTTTACCGCGATTTCCGGCCGATTCGCCCAGGACTACGGGAATGTCGCTGACGCCCTAAAGCGGATCGTCGAAAGCACGAGGGTTGACCCATGAACGTCTCGCAGCTTATGCGGTCTGCGAAGTCGGCGAACAATACCGAAGACCATTGGATTCCACTCAGCGATCTAATGACCGGTCTGATGATGATTTTCATGCTGGTCGCCGTCGTATTCATGGTGCAGGTCGAGGCGCAACGAAAGCATGCTGAAGCGGCGCGCGCCGAGGCCGAACAAAAGACACAACTCATGCGCGATGTCGCGGAGCAATACGACAACATCCGAAACCTGCTGTATGAAGACTTGAACAGCGAGTTTTCTTTAGATTTGCCAAAATGGAAAGCAACCCTCGATCGGGATCTGGCCATCCGATTTGATGAGCCTGAGGTGCTGTTCGATACGGGGAAATCCGATCTTAAGCAGCAGTTTTCGAACATCCTGCGAGATTTTTTTCCGCGCTACGTCAAGATCCTCGCCGGCAGCAAGTACCGAGGGAATATTGAGGAAATCCGCATCGAAGGCCACACTTCGACAATCTGGTCCGGGCAGACCAGCGCCGACGAAGCCTACTTCCGCAACATGGAACTGTCGCAGAGCCGGACACGTAGCGCATTGCAATTCGTGTTGCTTCTGGCGCAGGTGGCGGACCAAAAGCGATGGCTGGCGGGGCATATGACGGCGAACGGGCTTTCTTCGTCACACCCGCGCCTTAATCGAGACGGTTCCGAAAACCGCGAGGCTTCGCAGCGCGTGGAGTTCCGCGTTCGTACCAACGCCGAGGCGCGAATCGGTGAAATTCTGCGAGCTGCCCGGCAATGAAACTCCCGGACTTCCGGCGCTACGAGCCACTGAATATTTTGAAGGAGCGGATGGGTATTCCGCGCGACGAATACGGGTCGGTCTCGGTGGTCGTTGCGGCCGGCGGGTTGACCGTCGAGCAGCTCAAGACCCTAGTGACAGTCGGCATCGATGTTGGGTGGGAAGACCTCACCCATATCTCGAACGGCACGTTTGCCTACAAAGGCAATCGGGTCCTGCTGTACATTCGTGATGTCTCGCAATACGGGAACCAAGTATCGCAGCCAAAATATCATCTCATGACCTGCAGAACGATCACCCTAATGCACAAGAACGGGAGGGCGCAGCGATATGTTGTGTCGACGCGGACGGACGGAATTTTCCGGGTCAACATCACCTCTCCCGCGGGCCGCCGCGCAGAAGAATTGCGGCTCAAGGTTTGTAAGAACTGCCTCGCGGAACTCGACTTCGATGGCTATAGCCGCATGTATGGGGCGAACCGGCGGGCATACGTGGACAGCTTTATGCCAGAGCGCTTCTTCGCAAAATATCCTGTGTCGCCGCACACGAGGTTGCCTTCGCACGACTCCGCTGGTGCACCGCTGAACGACTACACGCCCGATTTCGGCGAGATTAGTCAGAAGGCGAGGCAAAATGCGGGCTGGCGATGCACAGCGTGCCGCGCCGACCTGTCGGCGCACGGGCTTCAGCGCTTATTGCATGTCCACCACCGCGACGGCAACCGATGGGACAACAGTTCGCACAATCTGCGTGTGCTCTGCATCGGTTGCCATGCGAAGGAGCCCTCGCATGGCCACCTGCGAGACACCCCAGACTATCGGATTTATCAACGCCTGCGGCCAGTCGAATGATCGGCTGACTGACCGTGCCAACTAGATTGCGCTGTCTACGCGGGAAGCGAAGGCGATGACGACGAAACATCTGCGGACCGGTTAGCCAGCTTGGCTGGGGAGCCGAACTTTCGTAGGATGTTTCGAAAGTATGCTTTTCGTAAGTCGCTCCGCTGACCCGAAGGACATGGTTGGATCGAAATCGGGCAATCACCGAACGCCGAATGAATGGCAGATGGCCGGCCGCAGACGTCCAGACCTACCATTCCTCTTTCGGCCAATCCCGGTCGGTTGGGCTGTGTCCACCAAGGATCGCTTTGGGGCGCGAACGACAGTGATGTCCCGCCAGGGCGATCTAGCACGGTATACAGGTTGCAGCTCTCCAGCCGTTCTGCTGTAGCGCGCGCGCCGCGTTATCCGCGTTCGACAAAAACGTGTTCTTGATGACGACGGTCGCGCGTCCCCCCGCCTTCAGATATTTGATAAAATGCTGTAGGAACAAAAACGCCGTCTCCCCGGTCTTGATCGGGAAGTTCTGCTGCACCTCGTCCCGCTCCTTGCCGCCGAAAGGCGGATTCGCCAGGACCACGTCGAAGCGGTCTTTCTCCTGCACATCGGCAATATTTTCCGTCAGCGTGTAGGTATGGACGATATTCGGCGCGTCGATGCTGTGCAGTACCATGTTCATCGTGGCGATGACATACGCGCGGCTCCTCTTCTCCCTGCCGTAGAAAGTGCGCGTCTGCAGGGTCCGAAGCGGGCTGGTGGTCAGTTCGCCCCGCCGCGGATACTCGCACAGGAACCCGGCCGAACCGAGCACGCCGTCATTGATGCCCTCGCCGATTTTCCGCTCGGGCACCAGTTCGGACAAAGTGCGATCACCGAAGATCCGCCGCGGCTTTTTTCAGGATCGCACCCATGCGACTTTGCCAGCCCCGCCCCGTTGCTCGGAACGCATCCAGTGTGGCGCGGTCCAGACGAATCGCGGTGAGTTCCTTCGTAGGTGCTTTTTGCTTGCCGCGGCCCCGCTTGATGGACGCCGCCAGTTCGGGGTGGGCCTCGGCGAAGGGACGCATCGATGCGATCTCGGCTTCGGTCAGGGGGGGGCTGTCAACGGCGTCCCAGTCCTGTTGGGTGTATCCATGCCCAGGCTCGAATGCTTTCATTTTAGCCATTCAGGGATCTCCTTTCTGTTCGGCTGGCGCGGCGCAGGCTGATAATCGAAATGGCCTCGGTGCCAAGCGGGGCGGCAATCAAAACCACGAACAGCGCCCCTTGCATGGTTCCGACGAATTTCACGCGGCCCTCGATCGCGGGGGTGGTGCATAGGGATCTTTTGCCAACCCCGCCCCCGCTTGATGGCCGCTACCATCGCGGGATAAGCCTCGGCGACGGTGCCAGTTACCCCGCCTTCCTCACCAATTCATAAGGCTGAAGCAGCAAGCTCTCCGGCAAATGAAGCAAATCCGCCAGACGCCGGATCATTTCCTTACTGAGCGCACGATGCCGGTTGAGCACCAGACTGGTCATCGCTCGGCTTCCGATTGCCGGCTCGATATCCCGCCGCGTCATGTCGCGCATCTC
>CAIWAJ010000205.1:0-14248 GCA_903910565.1 uncultured Rhodospirillales bacterium | reverse complement strand
TTTGTGAACAAAAAGAACCAAAAAAACTTTTTGCTCCATCCATGTCGTTGGCGTACTCCCCGCGGATAGGTGGGAGCGGTACCGATCAAAGGGATAAAAGTTTTTTGCTTCTTTTTTCCCAAAAAAGAAGCGCTTCCTTCCTAATACGCGAACCATCGCGGGCCGGCTCATGCGTCGCCCAGCATTTTTTCCAAAAATCGCACTATATGGGCAAAAAACCCTTTACACGCCCTGTTCGCGATGCTAGAAACATATCATGAACATCAGGCCCACACACCCCGAGCTACGCCCCGGCGAGCCGCATCCCGCGGTCCGTCTGGCCGAGGCCGTGTGCGCGCTGATCGCCGCCATCGCCGGCCCGTCCTGGTTCTGGCGCTTTCTGCCCGGCGGCCGCGCCCTCTGGGCGGGCCTGCATCAACTCGGCCAGGATTTCGCCGCCCTCATGCTGCGCATCGCGGCAGCACCGGCCGGGCTGCCCGCTCCCATCACCATTGCCCCCATCACCAATGCCCCGATCGGCGCGACCCGCCGCCAGCGCCAGCGCGTGCGGACAGGCGAGGTGCGCCCGCGCCGCACGCGCCAGCCGCGCCCGGCATCCCTCACCCGCCGCCCGGCCGCGCCGTGGCACAGGATCATTGACGCGCCGCGCCCGGCCACGCCCCTCGCGTGCGCCGTCCCCACCTTGCGCGAGCGACGAAGGCGCACGGCGCTCCCGGCCATGCCGCCGGTGCACGCCTAAATTGTTACGATATCGCAATTAAATAGGAGACTCCAACGCCATGTCCGCACTGTCGAGCGGCCAGCGCGGGCGCGGCTTCTGGCTGATCGGCGTCGTCGCGCCATGGCGCAGCCGCTCGATCCCCGCCCAGGCCACCATCACCGCATTGTCGCCGCACAGCCGCAGCGGCGGCGCGACGAAGCCCACGCCCACCCGCGCCGCCTCCCCCGCCAGGGCAGCGCGGATCGCGGTATTGGCCGCCACCCCGCCGGCCACCACCAGCGTGCGCGCGTCCGGCGCCATCGCCAGCGCATGCGCCGCCCGATCGGCCATCACATCCGCCACCGCGGCCTGGAAACTCGCGGCGATATCGGCGGCCTCCCGGCCCGGCAGCGGCCCGGCCGGATATGCCGCGACGACATGGGCGACGGCGGTTTTCAGCCCGGAAAACGAGAAGTCGCACCCCGCCCGCCCCCGCAGCGGCCGCGGCAAGGCGAAACGGCGCGGATCGCCCGACGCCGCCAACCGCTCCACCCCCGGCCCGCCCGGCCAGCCAAGCCCGAGCAGCTTGGCCACCTTGTCGAACGCTTCGCCCACCGCGTCGTCGATCGTGCCGCCGAGCCGCCGGTACCGCCCCACCGCCTCCACCAGCACGCACTGGCAATGCCCGCCGGAGACCAGCATCAGCAGATACGGAAATGCCACCCCATCCGTCAGCCGCGCCGTCAGCGCATGCGCCTCCAGGTGGTTGATGCCGATGAACGGCACGCCGGCGGCGATGGCGACGCCCTTGGCGAATCCGGAGCCGACGATCAGCCCGCCGATCAACCCAGGGCCCGAGGTGGCCGCCACGGCTTCGAGATCGGCGAAGCCCAGCCCGGCCTTGCCCATCGCCTCGGCCACCATCGCCGGCAAATGGGCGATATGCGCCCGCGCCGCGATCTCCGGCACCACGCCGCCGAAGGCCGAATGCTCGCGCTGGCTCAGCACCAGCTCGGACAGCACCGTACCGTCCGAGGCCAGCACGGCGGCTGCGGTCTCGTCGCAGGAGGTTTCGATTCCAAGCACGGGACGCATGCTGATCTTTCCTTTAGGACGGCGTGGTTCTAGGACAATGCCATGCACCCTGCCCATCCCACCCGCGCACATCCGGCCGGCGCTCACGCCAAGCACCACATCCGCTCGCTGCCCCTGCGCGTCGGCACCCGCGGCTCACCGCTCGCTTTGTGGCAGACCCGCCACTTCCTGCATCTGCTCACCACGTTCTGCCCGGTGTTGCGCGGCATGAACGCCTTTGCCGAGCACATCATCAGCACCACCGGTGACGTCACCCAGGCCGCCGGCACACGGTTGGCCGATATCGGCGGCAAGGGGCTGTTCGCCAAGGAGATCCACGAGGCGCTGTCGGACCGGCGGATCGATTTCGCCGTCCACTCGCTGAAGGACCTCGAAACCCAGCTGCCCGACGGCATCGTGCTGGCCTGCACCCTCAAGCGCGAGGATGCCCGCGACGCGCTGATCCTCGGCCCCGGCTGCGCCGCCGCCGACCCGGCCAACCCACTGGCCGCCCTCCCGCAGGGCGCGGTGATCGGTACCAGCTCGGTGCGCCGCCAGGCCCAGCTGCTCCACGCCCGGCCCGACCTGCGGGTGACGACCATCCGCGGCAACGTGCAGACCCGGCTCGACAAGGTCCGCGGCGGCGGGGTCACCGCCTCGCTGCTGGCCTATGCCGGGCTCAAGCGGCTCGAGATCGGGCATGAGGCGGATATCCTGCTGTCGCCGGATTTCATGGTGCCCTCGGCCGGACAGGGCATCGTCGGCATCACCGTCCGGGCCGACGATACCGAGCTGCATGAGCTGCTCGCCGGTATCGAGGACCCCGAGGCCAAGGCGGTCGCCACCGCCGAGCGCGCGCTGCTCGATGCGCTCGATGGTTCCTGCCAGACGCCGATCGGCGGCTATGCCCGGCTGGAACCGGACGGCTCGCTGCATCTCACCGGCCTCGTCGCCCGCGCCGACGGCAGTTTCCTGCTGCGGCGCGAGACGCGCGGCGCGGCGGCGGATGCGGCACGGATTGGAGCAACCCTTGGTACGGAGCTGCGTGCCGATGCGCCGCGCGACATCTTTGCCTGACCCCCGCCCCGTTCTGGTCACCAGGCCGGAACCCGGCGCGTCCGAAACCGCGGCGCGGCTGCGCGCCATCGGCTATGTGCCGGTGTGCGCGCCGGTGCTCACCATCGAGCCGAAATCGATCTCGCTGCCCGACGAGTACCAGGCCATCCTGCTGACCAGCGCCAACGGCATCGTCCCCGGCCTGCCCGATCGCCCGGTCTTCACCGTCGGCAACGCCACCGCCGCGCGGGCCCGCGAAGCCGGGTTCAAGGACGTGCGCAGCGCCGGGCGGGACGCCGAAGCCCTGGCCGAGCTGGTCATTCAGACCTGCGACCCCGATGCCGGGCCGCTGCTGCTCTCCAGCGGCCAGGCCCAGGGCATGGAGTTCGCCAACCGCCTGCGCGGCGCCGGCTTCCGGATCCGCCGGGTGGTCGCCTATGTCGCGCGGCCGGTGCGCGGCCTGCCGATCGCGACTCGCGAATTCATCGCCGGCGGGCGCGGCCATGCCTTGTTCTTCTCCCCCGAGAGCGCCCATGTCTTCGTGCGCAACTGCCGGCGCGCCGCGCTCGGCATGCGCGTCAGCGGGATCGAGGCCATCGCGATCTCCCCCGCCACCGCCAAAGCCCTCGCCCCCCTGCGCTGGGCCGGCATCCGCGTCGCGGCCCACCCGAACCAGGACTCACTGCTGGCGCTGCTGCCATGACCGACCCGGCCCCACCGGCCGCCTCCGACGAACCGACCGCCCCCGCGCGCCCCACCCACAGCCCGCGCAGCGCGCTGCCGGTGTTCACCGCCGCCGGGTTCCTGCTGCTGGCCGCCGGCGGATTCTACCTTTGGCACCTCGTGACCGAGCTGGACCGCCCGGAACCGATCATCGACCCGACCCGCATCACCGCCCTCGAAATCCAGATCCGCGCCCTCCAACAGCGCCTGACCACCCTCGAACAGCGCCCGCCACCGGCTGATCCGCGCCCCATCGAGGCCCGCATCGCCGCGCTGGAACAACGCCCGGTATCGACTGCGGTCGCCGATCTCGCCCCGCTCGAGTCGCGCATCGCCGCGGCCGAACGCGCCGCCCGCCTGCAATCCGCCCGCGCCGCGCTGGATGCCGGGCTGCCGATCGGCCCGCTCCAGGGCGCCGGCCCGGCACTCTCGCGCTTTGCCTCCGAAGCCCCGCCGACCCTTGCCACCCTCCGCGCCGCCTTCCCCGCCGCCGCCCGCGCCGCCCAGAGCGCGAGCCACCCCGCCGAACCGGCCGCCGACTGGGTCGGCCGGCTCCGCCAAGGGCTTGCCGGGCTGATCACCATCCGCCAGGGCGATACGCTGCTGCTCGGCTCCCCCGCCGCCACCACCCTCGCCGCCGCCCAGGCCCGCCTGGATGCTGGGGATCTTGCCGGCGCGATGACGGCGCTGGACGCACTCGACCCGCCAGCCGCCGCTGTCATGGCGGGATGGCGCGACAAAGCGAGCGCCCTGGTCGACGCCCAAGCCGCGCTGACCGCTATGGCGCGGCCCTGATGCGCCGCGTTCTCGCCCTGCTGGCGAGCGCGTGCGTGACTGTCGCCCTCGCCTGGTGGCTGGCCGGGCTGCCCGGCGAGATCACGATTTCGGTCGCCGGACTCGCGATCGAAACCCGCACCGGAATCGGCGTGCTCGGCGCGGTTCTCCTGCTGGTCATGCTGCTCGTGGTGCTCCGGCTGATGCTGGCGGTGCTGCACATCCCCCGCGCCCTGCGCGCCCGCCGGGCCCGGCGGCGGCGCGAGAAGGGCGAGGACGCAGTGACCACCGCCCTGGTCACCCTCGCCGCCGCCGAACCCGACGCCGCCCGCGCCGCGGCCCGGCGCGCCCGTGAATTCCTCGGCGACACGCCGCAAACCCTGCTGCTCGATGCCGAAGCCCATCGCCTCGCCGGGCGCGACGGCGAGGCGGCGGCGATCTACCGGCGGATGGAAGCCCGCGCCGATGCCGCCTTCCTCGGCCTGCGCGGCCTGTTCCGCCAGGCGATGGCGCGCGAGGACTGGACCGAGGCCTCCGACATCGCCCGCCGCGCGGCGAAGGCGCGACCGGGTGGCGCATGGATGCGCGAGGAGCGGCTGGCGCTCGCCGCCCGGATTGGCGACTGGGACCAGGCCCAGGGCCTCGCCGAGCCCGGCCCACCCCGCCTCGCCTTCGCCACCGCCGCGGCCCAGGCGGCGACGTCGCCGGATCGCGCGCTGATGCTGGCCAAGCGGGCCTGGAAGCTCGAACGCGGCTTCACCCCGGCAGCCCTGGCCTACGCCACCGCGCTGCGGGCGGCCGGGCGGGAAAGCAAGGCGCAGTCGGTGCTCGCCGAGGCGTGGCGGGACTTCCCGCATCCCGATCTCGCGGAACTCGCATTGGCCCCGGTCACCGACAAAATGGCCCGCATGGCCTCGGCGACCAAACTATCCGCCGGGGCGGCCGGGCATGTCGAAACCCATTTCCTGCTCGCGCGAACCGCCCTCGATGCCGGGCTGACCGGCGAAGCACGCCGCCATCTCCAGGCCGCCCAGGCGGGAGGGCTGGCGCAGAAGCGGGTGTTCCTGCTGCTCGCGGCGCTGGAGGCGGCCGAGCATGGCGGCGATGCGGCCGCGCAGCGGGAGGCGCTGCTGCGCGCCGCCGCGGCCGAGCCCGATCCGGCCTGGCATTGCGATGCCTGTGGAGCCGCCCATGGCGAATGGCACCCGGCCTGTCCGGCCTGCCATGTCGCCGGGCGGCTGCGCTGGGGCGGGCCGCCGCGCGTCGCGCTGCCGGGCTGATGAACCGCGCCGAACTCGTCGAAAGAGCGTCGCGCGGGATCACCGGGGAGGATCTGTCGGCAATCGAGTGGGACGATCTCGCCCTGGAGGATGCAATTTTCGATACCTGCACCTTCACCGGCGTCGTCTTCGCCGGCAGCCGGCTCGGGGGGGCGCGGTTCAACCAGTGCCGGTTTGCCGAATGCCGTTTCACCCATGCCGAGCTCGACGGGGCGCGCTTCTCCGCCTGCCATTTCGGCGCCACCGAGGCCGCCGCTGTGCGGTTCGCCTTCGCCGAAGTCCGGGATGCCATGTTCATAGGCTGCGATCTGTCCTTCGCGACGATCGAGCGCTGCGGGATGTTCGGGGTCACGCTCGATGGCTGCAATTTGCGGGGCGCCCGGTTCCGGCAGGCCGATTTCGCCCGCGTGCTCGGGCGGCGCAACGTGGTGGTGCGGGCGAATTTCGTGAACTGCAACCTGGAACTGGCCGATCTCGCCCAGATCGAGCTGCCCGGCGCCACGCTGACCGGCTGCAAGCTGCGGGAGGCGGAGTTGCGGGGGGCCGATTTGTCGCGCGCGGAGGTGCGGGATTGCGACCTGGCCTTCGCCAATCTCGACGGCGCGCGGCTCGCGCGGGCCGATCTCAGGGGGAGCGCGCTCGACGGATTCGATGTCCGGCGGGTGGCGGAGGCCAAGGGGATGATCGTGGATGCCGGCCAGCTCGTGGCGCTGGCTTCGGCTTTGGGGCTCGACGTGCGGGCCAGCTAGTCGCCGGCGGCCAGGGTGTCCCCCGGCCGCCGGATCGTCGGTTACAGCGCGGCGAGAACGGCCTCGGCGCGGCTGACATCGAAGCCGCCGGGGGCCTCGACCGCCAGATGCGTCACCTTGCCGTCCTGCGCCACCAGGGCGAAGCGCTGGGCGCGGACGCCCATGTTGCGGGGCACCAGGTCGAGCTCGAGGCCCATCGCCTTGGTCAGCGCGGCCGAGCCATCGGCCAGCATGGTGATGTCCTCGCCGACGCCCTGGTCCTTGCCCCAGGCGCCCATGACGAAGGCATCGTTGACGGACATGCAGACGACCTCATCGACGCCCTTGGCCTTGATGGCCGCGATGTTCTGCACGAAGCCCGGGAGGTGCTTGGCGCTGCAGGTCGGCGTGAAGGCGCCGGGGACGGCGAAGAGCACGACCTTCTTGCCCTTGAAGATGTCGTCGGTCGAGACTTCCTTCGGCCCTTCGGCGGTGGACTTCATCAGCTTCATGGAGGGGATGGCGTCGCCAACCTTGATCTGGCTCATGCTTGCTCGCTTTCTCGTTTGTTCCGGTCGGCGGCTTCCGCCCGGGAGAGGTTGCTTCCTAGCTTGGCGGCCCGCGCCTGTCACGCGCGGCGCGCGTCCGGCTTTGTCGCGGTGGCGCTTGCGCACCGCCCCAACTCCGCCAAGATAGGCAGCATGTCGCGCAAGCCAAGCCCCCGCACCGCAACCGTCACGCCAATGCCACCGGCGGACCCCAAGGAGACCTCGCTCGCCGGGCAGGTCCTGATCGCCATGCCGAGCATGGAGGACGCGCGGTTCTCGCAGACCGTGATCTACATGTGTGCCCATTCCCGCGATGGCGCGATGGGGATCGTGGTCAACCGGCCGCTGGCGCAGCCGAGTTTCGATGATCTGCTGACACAGCTCAAAATCGACCCCGTGCCGCCGGCCCGGAGCATCCGGCTGTGCAGCGGCGGGCCGGTGGAGAATGGGCGCGGCTTCGTGCTGCACACCACGGATTGGACCGATGCGGCGAGCCTCACGGTGGATGGTGGGCTGGCACTGACGGCGAGCCTCGACATTCTCAAGGCGATCGCCGAGGGGGGCGGGCCGCAGAAGGGGATTCTGGCGCTCGGCTATGCGGGCTGGGGGCCAGGGCAGCTTGACAGTGAAATGCAGCAGAATGCCTGGCTGTCGGCACCGGCCGATCTTGCGGTGATTTTCGACGCCGAGCATGAGACGAAGTGGCGGCGCGCGATGGCGGTGCTGCATATTGATCCGCTGATGCTGTCGGGGACGGCGGGGCGGGCGTGAAGGGAAGGGTGTTCTTTTTGTGAACAAAAAGAACCAAAAAAACTTTCTGTTCCGTCCATGCCGTTGGCGTACTCTCCGCGGACAGGTGGGAGCGTTACACACCAAAGGGATAAAAGTTTTTTGCTTCTTTTTTTCAAGAAAGAAGCGCTTTCTTTTAACAGGGTAAACCCACACTCAGCCGCGACACAGCGGCGCACAACTGGAGGAACGGATGCACACTCGCCGGATCATCACTGCCGCCCTGCTGAGCCTGGCAAGCGCCGCCCCGGTGATGGCGCAGGAGACGTTGAAGGTCGGGCTGATCCTGCCGATGACCGGGCAGCAGCAATCGACCGGCAAGCAGATCGAGGCCGCGGTGCGGCTGTACATGGCGCAGAACGGCGATACACCGACGGGCAAGAAAATCGAAATCCTGCTGCGCGACGATGCCGGGGTGGCCGATACCACGAAGCGGCTGGCGCAGGAGTTGATCGTCAAGGACAAGGTGATCGCGCTGGCCGGGTTCGGCCTGACGCCGCTGGCAATGGCGACCGCGCCGCTGGCGACGCAGGCGAAAGTGCCGCTGATCGTGATGGCCGCTGCGACCTCCACCATCACCGCCGCCTCGCCCTACGTGGTGCGCACCTCGCAGGTGCTGCCGCAGCCGGCGGCGGCGATGGCGAAATGGGCGGTGGAGAACGGCATCAAGTCGGCCGTCACCCTGGTGGCCGATTACGGGCCGGGGATCGACGCCGAGACCTGGTTCACGCGGGGGATGAAGGATGGCGGCGGCGAGGTGACGGCGCAGTTGCGCACGCCGCTGATGGCGCCCGATTTCGCCCCGGTGCTGCAACGCGCCGCCGATGCCAAGCCGCAGGCGCTGTTCGCTTTCGTGCCCTCCGGGCAGGGGGCGGCACTGGCCAAGCAGTTCGCCGAGCGCGGGCTCGACAAGTCCGGCATCCGCTTCATCGCGACCGGCGACGTGACCGACGATGACCAGCTGAACGGCATGGGCAACGCGATGCTCGATGTGGTGTCGGCCGGGTTCTACTCGACCGCGCACCCCTCTGACACCAACAAGCGCTTCGTCGCCGCCTTCAAGGCGGCCAACCCCAGCATGCGGCCGAATTTCATGGCGGTGGCGGGGTATGACGGCATGGCGCTGCTCTATTCGGCGCTGCGCAAGACCAAGGGCAATACGGACGGCACGGCACTGGTGGAGGCGATGAAGGGCATGTCCTGGGAGAGCCCGCGCGGGCCGATGATGATCGACCCCGAGACGCGCGACGTGGTGCACAACATCTATATCCGCAAGGTCCAGCGGGTGAACGGCGAGTTGTTCAACGTGGAGTTCGCCACCATTGCGATGATGAAGGACCCGGCTAAGGCGGCGGCCAAGCCGTAAGCGTCGGCCAAAGGCCAGTGGGATTGACGCTCATCGTTGACGTGGAAGAGTGGGAAGGGTGTTCTTTTTGTGAACAAAAAGAACCAAAAAAACTTTCTGCTGCATCCATGCCATTGGCGTACACCCCGCGGATAGGTGGGAGCGGTACGCGGGAAGGGGATAAAAGTTTTTTGCTTCTTTTTCTCAAAAAAGAAGCGCTTCCTTGCAATACCGCCTAGCGCGATGCTGACGATCCTGTTCGACGGCGTCGCCTATGGCATGATCCTGTTCGTGCTGGCGGTCGGCCTCGCGGTGACGCTCGGGGTGATGAATGTCATCAATCTCGCGCACGGCGCCTTTGCGATGGCCGGCGGCTATATCGGGGTGGTGCTGGTCAACCGGATGGGCGTGCCTTTTCTTGCGGCGCTGCCGCTCGCGGCGCTGGGGACGGCGGCGATCGGGGTGGTGCTGGAGCGGACGCTCTACGTGCGGGTCTACCGGCAGAGCCATCTCGACCAGGTGTTGTTCACCATCGGGCTGGTGTTCATGGCCTCGGCCGGCGTGTCCTGGGCGCTGGGGGCGCAGCAGGTGTTCATCACCTTGCCTGAGGCGTTGCGCGGGCGCTTCGTGATCGCCGGGGTCTCGATGGGGGCCTACCGGCTGCTGGTGATCGCCATTTGCGCGGTTTTGGCGCTGGTGCTGCAGGGGATGCTGACGCGCACCCGCTTCGGCAGCCGGCTGCGGGCGGCGGTGGATGATCCGGTGGTGGCGCGGGGGATGGGGATCGACGTGTCGGCGATTTTCACCGCCACCTTCGCGCTGGGCTCCGGGTTGGCTGGGCTCGGGGGCGCGCTGGGGGCGGAGATATTGGGGCTCGATCCCAATTTCCCGCTGAAATTCATGGTGTATTTCCTGATCGTGGTCACCGTCGGCGGTGGCGCCTCGATCGCCGGGCCCTTTGCGGCGGCGTTGCTGCTGGGGGTGGCCGATGTGGCGGGCAAGTACTACCTGCCCTCGGTCGGCGCCTTCGTGATCTACAGCGTGATGCTGGTGGTGCTGATCCTGCGGCCGCAGGGGTTGTTCGCGCCGCGGTCCGCCCGATGAGCGACCCGACGGTATCTGGGGTGGACCTGTTGCATGATGAGGCGGCGGCGGCACTGGCGGCGCGCGCGCGGTGGCGATGGCCGGAATTCGCCTTTTGGGCGGCGGCGGCGGCGAGCTTCTTCCTGCTGCCGGAGCAATACCTGCTGCTGAACGAGGCGGCGATCATCGGGCTGTTCGCCCTCTCGCTCGATCTCGTGCTGGGCTATGCCGGGATCATCTCGCTCGGCCATGCCGCGTTTTTCGGGGCCGGGGCGTATACGGCGGGGATTTTGGCGAAGGCGGGATATGGCGACCCGCTGTTGGGGCTTGTGGCGGCGGCGGCGGTGGCCGGGGGGCTCGGGTTCGTCACCAGTTTCCTGGTACTGCGCGGCTCGGACCTGACGCGGCTGATGGTGACGCTCAGCGTGTCGCTGGTACTGTTCGAGTTGGCCAACCGCCTGGTCTGGCTTACCGGGGGCGCGGACGGGTTGCAGGGGATGGCGGTGGGGCCGCTGCTGGGGTGGTTCGAGTTCGATATTTTCGGCCGCGTTGCCTATGGCTACAGCCTCGCGGTGCTGTTCGCGCTGTTCCTGGTGGCGCGGCGGGTGATGGGTTCGCCGTTTGGCCTGTCGGTGCGGGCGGTGAAGGGCAACGCGTTGCGGGCGGCGGCGATCGGGGTGCCGGTGCATGCCCGGCTGGTGGCGATCTACACGCTGGCGGCCGGCTATGCCGGGGTGGCCGGCGGGCTGCTGGCGGAGACCACGCAGTTCGTCTCGCTCGACGTGATCGCCTTTCACCGCTCGGCCGACGTGATGCTGACTTTGGTGCTGGGCGGCGTCGGCTACCTCTATGGCGGGTTGCTGGGCGCGCTGGTGTTCAAGCTGGCGCAGGGCTGGCTGTCGGATCTGACGCCGGAATACTGGCAGTTCTGGATCGGGCTGGTGTTCGTACTGATGGTGGTGGCCGGGCGGGAGCGGGTGTTCGCCTGGCCCTTGCGGCTGTTCGGGCGCGAGCGGCGATGAGCGCAATGCTGGAAACGGTGGCGCTGGAGCGCCGGTTCGGCGGGCTGGTGGCGACCAGCAAGGTCGGGCTGCGGCTGGAGCGCGGCGCGCGCCATGCGCTGATCGGGCCGAACGGGGCGGGCAAGACGACGCTGATCAACCTGCTGACCGGGGTGCTCGCGCCCTCCTCCGGGCGTATTTTGCTCGACGGCGCCGATATCACCGCGGTGCGCGCGGACCGGCGGGTGCGGCTGGGGCTGGTGCGGACGTTTCAGATCAACCAGTTGTTTGCCGAGTTCACCGTGCTGGAGACCGTCGCCCTCGCGGTGGCGCGCAGGCGGGGGCGGGATGGTGGGGTATGGCGGCGGCTGGCCGGCGATCGCGCGGTGGTGGCCGAGAGCGTGGCTGTTCTCGACCGGTTCGGGCTGGTCGACGCGATGACGCTGCGGGTGGGCGCGCTGCCCTATGGGCGGCAGCGCTTGCTGGAAATCGCCACCGCGATTGCCTGCGGGCCGCGCGTGCTGCTGCTCGATGAGCCGGCGGCGGGGGTGCCGGAGGCGGAGCGGAACGGCATTCTGGCGGGGGTCGCGGCTTTGCCGGAGGATGTCACCGTGCTGATGATCGAGCATGACATGGACCTCGTGTTCCGCTTTGCCAGCCGCATCTCGGTGCTGGTGAACGGGGCCATCCTCACCGAGGGGACGCCCAGCGAGATCGCCGCCGATCGGCGTGTGCGCGCGGTTTATCTCGGGAGCGGGCATGGCTGATTTGCTTGAGGTGGAGGGGCTTTCGGCCGGGTGGGGCGCCGCGCGTGTGCTCTCCGGCGTGTCGTTCCGGCTCGCCGTGGGGCAGTCGCTCGCCTTGCTCGGGCGCAATGGGATGGGCAAGACGACGCTGCTCTGCGCGTTGCTGGGCGTGGCGGCGGTGGAGGGCGGGCGGGTCGGCTTTGGCGGGCGGGACATCACCCGCCTCGCGCCGGAGCGCCGCGCCTGGGCCGGGCTCGGCTGGGTTCCGCAGGAGCGCAATATCTTCCGCTCCCTGACGGTGGAGGAGAACCTCACCGCGGTGGCCCGGCCCGGGGCGTGGTCCACGGCGCGGGTGTGGTCGCTGTTTCCGCGGCTGAAGGAGCGGCGGCGCAATATGGGCAACCAGCTTTCGGGCGGCGAGCAGCAGATGCTGGCGATCGCCCGCGCGCTGGTGTTGAACCCCAGGCTGCTGCTGCTGGACGAGCCGACCGAGGGGCTGGCGCCGATCATCGTCGAGGAGCTGCTGGCGGTGCTGCGCCGCCTGGTGCGGGAGGAGGGGATGGCGTCGATCATCGTCGAGCAGCATGCCCAGAAGGTGCTCGATATCACCGATCGCGCGGTAATCCTTGAACGGGGGGCGGTGGTGCATGCGGGCGGCAGCGCGGCGCTGGCGCGCGATGGGGCGACGCTGGAGCGCTATCTCGGGGTCGGTTCCAGCCAGTAGCGGCTCCAGGCGAGGCGGACACTGACTTCCAGCGTCGCTTCATAGTCGCAGGCGGGCACGGTGAGCTCCGCGTCCCCCAGCGTCCAGCGCCACAGCGCGCCGGGCTCGCCCTCGGGCGGCAGGAAGCCGGCGCCGAAGCCGGGGCCGGCGAGGTCGAGATCGAGCCCGTCATGCACGATCCGCGACAGCGCGGCACCGAGGAGGCGGCGATCTCCGCCGGCGGGATCGGTGTCGGCGGGCAGGAACTGGCGCGATACCAGGCGGAGTCGGGTGGTTCCGGGCGGGAGCAGGAAGACGTAGTCGCCTTCGGCATCGGCGATGTTTTCGGCCGGGCCGGCCGGCGTGATGACCGCACGCGCGGGGTCATGGGTCAGGGTGAAGCCGGCATCCTGCGCCGCCCGCAGCAATTTCGCGTGCAGCGGGTAGGTATCGGCGCCGAGGCGCAGCGGCGCGGCGCCGCCGGCGGCGCGCGGCGCCGGGGCGAATGACGGGACCGCCGGGGGGACACCGCCGAGGGTCACGACGTTGCCGCCGAAGACATTGCGGTCGGCATCGGGCGGCAGGCTCTCGGCGGCCATGCCGTCGGCCATCAGGATGTCGTGCCCGTCGACCGCGACATGGACGTAGACGACCCGGCCAGAAGCCGGTTCGCGGGTGATGGAGGAGCCGTTGACCAGGTAATGCGCGGGGACCAGCACGCGCCGGCCACGGTCATCCTCGAGAGAGATGCCGTGGTCCGGTGAGACACGCAGGTCGCGAATCGGCATGCCCGGCTCGACGGCGCCGGCGGCGATCCGCACGGGGCGGACCGCCCATGGATCGGGGTGGGTGTCGAGATTGAGCTCGACACGGCCGACCCAGATCACCGGCTTGAGCGGCGCGCCCTCACCCGAGAGGGTGAGGACGAGATCGCCGGGAATGACGGTCTCGACCGGCACCTCGCCCCGCAGGGTGACCAGCAGGGTGCCGGCACAAAAGCAGCGGGGCGGGGTGGCGGGCGGGATCATCGGGTTCCTCTTCGACGGTTATGATGCGCGATCGCGGCGTGTCAGCAAAGCGCGGCGGTGCGGACCTGGTCACCGCTGGCGGCGACCACGAGGACGCGCCCGCCATCGGTGGCGGAGATCATCATCATGTCGCCGGCCGAGATCATGTCGGCGGCATGGTCGAAGAAGCCGTCGACGGCGACATCGTCAAGACGGGCGGCGCCGGCCTTGTAGTGCCACAGGGTGAAGCCCTGAGCGTAGGAGAGGACAGAGAGGTTGCGAATGGCGAAGGGCATGGAGGTCTCCTGGGAAGATAAATGGGGGGGTGGGTCGGGCGGGGGTGAGCGTCAGCGCTGAGTCATTCGACAATTCCTTTCTCTCGCAGCGGCCATTCCAACCGCTCCAGGGCTTCGCGCCACAGCACGGCGGCGGTGTATTCGCGGGTGCGGAAGAGGTCAGGGGGCGACTGGCGCTCCCCCCAGATGCGCAGCACGCGGGCATGCTCGAGATCGATACGGCGGTTGCGGTAGAGACGGTCGAGGGCGCGCAGCACGTCGTCGGGATCGCAGGGACGGCGGACGCCGGTGCCCTCGGAGCGGGCGCCATCGCGGCGGGCGCGCAGGGCATTGCAGGTCCAGAACCAGGCCTGCTCGGCATCCCTGAACGGCTCGAACAAGATGCGGGACAGGCG
>CAIWAJ010000204.1:0-5085 GCA_903910565.1 uncultured Rhodospirillales bacterium | reverse complement strand
TTGGGCTACGCCCGCCCTGCGCGCCACCACGCCAGCAGCAAAACGTGCGTATCAACCGGCAGGCGATCCACCTAACGGAACCGAAACGCTGTAGCGAGAAACCGAGCCACTTCTCATGGGGTTGTCGAGGATGGGGAAGTTGAACCCGCCATCCGTCCCGCTGGTCGGCGTTAGCAGCGAGGTGAGGCTGCTGTGCAACGTGGCGTCGCCCGACACCGAGTTGAGGAATTGTGTCAGGCTCTCGGCGCCGGAATTCACCGGCGTCACCGTGCTGATGTCAAATCCGTTGGAGCGAATGTCGTACTGGGTGGCGGGGATGTTGAAATTCCCCAGCGCATACTGTGCCCCGTTGGCCGACGCGGTCTTGAAATAGGCGTCGAGGGTGTTGATCTCGTTCAGCAGGTTCACGACTTTGTTGAGCGGCGCATCGGCGCCGCCATGGCCGTTCAGCAGGAAGTCGAGCAGGTTGACGGTGCCGTCATTGTTGACGTCGAG
Organism: uncultured Rhodospirillales bacterium; assembly: GCA_903910565.1. Lineage (GTDB taxonomy): Bacteria > Pseudomonadota > Alphaproteobacteria > Acetobacterales > Acetobacteraceae > CAIYPH01. The sequence continues at coordinate 4,590 of CAIWAJ010000204.1, read as the reverse complement.
CGGGTGCCACATGAACGACGGCAGCGCCATGATCGGGTCGAGCGGCTTGTTCAGGATGTCCAGGATCGGCTGAAGCGGCTGGATCAATTGTTCGAGATCGTCGAGCACCGGCTTCACCAGATTGGTGACGAAGGTGCCCATACCGAAGGTGACGTTCTTCACGTCGATCGTCGGCGTGCCGCCCAGGTGCGTCTCGTTGGCGGGGTTGAGCACGTCGTTCTGGTTGAAGCCCCAGCTCGCCGTCAGCTCCGCCCCGATCGAGGGCAGCGCCGCCGTGCCGAGATCGCTGGTCAGTTTCACATCGACGGTGCTGCTGCCGTTGAACTTCGCCACCCCCGCGGTATCGAGCGTGATGGCGCCGTTCAGCGCGGACCCATGGTCGGAGGCCGAGACCAGCAGCGGCCCGAGACTGGCATCCCCCGAGAAACTCGGCGCCGTCACCCCGAGGCCCACCGTCAGCGCCCCGCTCGGCGCACTGAGGCTGAAACCGCCATTCCGGGCGACCGACGCGGTCAGATTCACCCCATAGGTCAGCGCCACCTGCGCCGAGCCATGGGTGGTGAAATTCAGCCCGGGAATGCCGAAATTGGTCCCCAGCGGCAGGCTGAACGCGGAGAGCGTGTCGCTGTTGGCCAGCGTCACCGTCAGGTTCCCGCTGCCATCGAGCGAGGTGCTCACGCTGCCGGCGAACCCCGCCGCGCCGATCGCCGCGTTGAGCGCCGTCTGCACCACGCTCAGCGCCGCGTCGGTGCCCGCGTTCTCCAGCGTGGTCAGCGCGCTGATGATCCGCGCATCCAGCACCTTGAACGCCTGTACCGCCGACTGGCCCTGGCTGAACGCGGCGCCGAGCTGGTTGCCGATCAGCGGCAGGCTCTCGGCGAAGCCCTTGTTCTCGAGCCCGCTCTCGATCTGGTCGAGCGTGACCTGCAAATTGCTCAGCAGCGCGCCGATCTGCTGCAGCGAAACCGTATTGATGGCCGAAGACTCCGAGACCGGCCCCAGGCTCGGCGCGTCCGGCTGCGCCGCGGCGATCACCACGTCGCCCCCCGCCGCGATCAGCGTGAGCGGCGCGCTGGCCAAAACCGGCGGCCGCGGTACCATCGCCGCCGCCGGCCGGAATTCGCCCGTCGCCGCGATCGGCGCCGGCACCCCGGTCGTCGCGCCATGGTTGCGCGGCATCGGTGCCGCCCCGGCGGCCATCGAATGCATCACGCTTGCATGGCTCGTCGCCAGGTTGCTCGCAACAGTCCCGTCAGCCATTTCATTCCTCCGACCACCGGAGGTTAGGCCGGTTTTGCTGGCCGGCACAACGTTCCCTTGAGGCGCGGAAGCAAGCGCTTCTTTTTGAAAAAAGAAGCAAAAACTTTCTCTCCGTTTGCCTCACGGCTCCCCCGCCCGGGTCCGCGGCAAAGGGATAAAAGTTTTTTGGTTCTTTTTTTCAAAAAAGAACACCTTCCCTCATAACGCGGGTTGACGCATTAATATTTCCTATTAACGTAATTTTTCCTTGTCAAATTTCCTTTCCCGTGCGATAGTTCGCCCCTCATCCACACCGGAGCCCCACCAGTCCCATGCAGCCCGCCCGCGCCACCGAGCCGAATGCCGTGATCGCCGCCGCGATCGCCGCGATTCTGCGCGCGCTGCTGGCGATGCTGTGCCGGGACCTCGCGGCCCTCCCGGCGAATGACCGCCGGCGGCAGGACTACGAGACCTTCATCGCCGATATCGCGGCCATCGCCGGCGTCGAGGCGCCCCTGGCCGCCCAATCCACGCCCGAACCCGCGGTCACTCCGGCCCGCGCCATCGCCACGCCCGCAATCCGCCCCACCACGATCCGGGCCTGCCCGGCCGTGCGGGCGGGCCACCGCGCCCGGTCCCGCGCGCCTCCAGCGCCAGGCCGGCCTCGACTGGCGGTCGCTTCCGCTTGTCGATATTGTTACGATTCAGCAACCAAAACACGAGCCGGCAAACTCCGCCCGGATCGCCGCCGAATCCGCCCCGATCGCCGGCACCGGCCCGAGCACGCGTGGCCCATCGCTGAAAATCTGCGGCGGCGCGGCGATCGACACCGGCCCCGCCGGCGTCTCCACGCTCAGCCGCCGCAACGCGGGATGCACGGCGAACTCGGCCACCCCGTTGACGAACCCATAAGCGGTATTGGCCGCCCGCAGCCGCGCCGCCGCTTCGTCGCGCGTCAGGGTGGCAAACACGGCGGCGATATAAGCATCCACCTCCGGCCGGTTGCCGACGCGGATCACGTTGGTCTCGAACCCCGGCCGCTGCGGCAAATCGGGCTCCAGCATGAAGCCGGCACAGAAACTCGCCCATTCCCGCTCGTTCTGGATCGAAATCAGCACCAGCGCCCCATCCGAGGTCGGGAAGGCGCCATAGGGGCTGATAGAGGGGTGTGCGAGCCCCATGCGCTCCGGCGCCTTGCCGGTGCCCTCGTAGAACATCAGCGGTACATTCATCCAATCCGCCATCCCGTCGAACAACGAGACCTTGATGCCCTTGCCGACGCCTGAGATCGACCGCGCGATCAACGCCTCCAACACGCCGGAATGCGCCGCCATCCCGCAGGCGATATCGCAGGCCGACACCCCGATCCGCCCGGGCCCGGCGGGATGCCCGGTGATGGTGGTAATCCCGGTCTCCGCCTGCACCAGCAGATCGTACGCCTTCATCTCGGCGTAGTCGCCGCTGTCGCCATAGCCGGTGATGTCGACGGTGATCAGCCGCGGATACGCCGCCCGCAGCGCCTCGGAGCCGAACCCCGAACGGGCCGCCGCCCCGGGGGCGAGGTTCTGGATAAACACGTCCGCCCCGGCCAGCATCCGATGGATCAGCGCCGCGTCCGCGGGGTCCTTGATGTCGATCGCCAGCGACTGCTTGCCGCGATTGAGCCACACGAAATAGCTCGACTGCCCCTTCGCCGCCTTGTCATACCCCCGCGCGAAATCCCCCTCGGGCCGCTCCAGCTTGATCACCCGCGCCCCCGCATCGGCCAGCCGGGACGAACAATACGGCGCCGCCACCGCCTGTTCGAGTGAGACGACCAGCAGCCCTTCGAGCGGACGCGCCGCGGACACCGCTCAATAGCTCCGGGGAAGACCGAGCACATGCTCGGCCACGTAGGAGAGGATCAGGTTGGTGCTGATCGGTGCCACCTGGTAAAGCCGGGTCTCGCGGAACTTGCGCTCGATGTCGTATTCCTCGGCGAATCCGAACCCGCCATGGGTCTGGATACACGCCTCGCCCGCCGCCCAGCTCGCCTCCGCCGCCAGCATCTTGGCCATGTTGGCCTCCTCGCCACAGGGCTCGCCCGCCTCGAACTTGCGACAGCCCTCATGGACCATCAGCTCCGCGGCCCGCATCTGCGCGTAAGCCTTGGCGATCGGGAACTGCACCCCCTGGTTCTGCCCGATCGGCCGGCCGAACACTTTGCGGTCGCGGGCGTAAGTGCTGGCCTTCTCGATGAACCACTAGGCGTCCCCGATGCACTCCGCCGCGATCAGCAGCCGCTCCGCGTTCATGCCGTCAAGAATATAGCGAAACCCCCGCCCCTCGACGCCGACCAGGTTTTCGGCCGGCACGATCATGTTGTCGAAGAACACTTCGGTCGAGTTGTGGTTCATCATGGTGCGGATCGGCCGGATGGTCAGCCCGTTGCCGAGGGCGGCCCGCATGTCGACGATGAAGGTGGAGAGCCCCTCGGTCCGCTTCTGCGTCTCCTCCTTCGGCGTGGTCCGCGCGAGCAGGAGCATGAGGTCCGAATGTTCGGCGCGCGAGGTCCACACTTTCTGCCCGTTCACCACATAATGGTCGCCTTCCCGGCGGGCGAAGGTGCGCAAGGAGGTGGTATCGGTCCCCGAGGTCGGCTCGGTGACCCCGAAAGCCTGCAGCCGCAGCTCGCCGGTGGCGATCTTCGGCAGATACGTCTCCTTCTGCGCCTGCGTGCCGTGCCGCAGAATCGTACCCATAATGTACATCTGTGCGTGACACGCCGCCCCGTTGCAGCCCTCCGCCTGCACCGTCTCCAGGATCGCCGCCGCCGCCGAGAGCGGCAGTCCGGCGCCGCCGTACTCCTCGGGGATGAGGGCCGCGAGGTAGCCGGCCTCGGTGAGCGCGGTGACGAATGCGGTGGGATATTCCCGCGCCTGATCCATCCGGCGCCAGTACTCGCCGGGGAAGGCGGCGCACAGCTTCTTCACCGCCTCGCGGATTTCGACATGGTCCATATCAGGCCTCCTCCTCGCTCGCCGCCGGATTACGGCGGGCTTGCTGAGCGCGCAAGGCGCCGTGGGCCCCTCGGGCCGACATTAAATGACGGTAAATCCGCGCTCCAAGCATGATTTATTCAGGATCTAGGTGAAAACACCCTGGAATGGGCCGAGGCAATCGGCGAGAATACGCCGTGATGAGGGTGTGAACAGTCCGGGAGTCGGCGCGTGCGTCGGCTCTTATGCGTTGTCGTGATGCTGGGTTTGGCGTTGAGCAGGAATGGTGATGATCGGACGGAGTGACGGATCTAGAGCATGGTGTTCGCGATGGGCGGTTTCCACCGCCTTGCTGACGGCCTTTGCCGCGCAC
>CAIWAJ010000203.1:0-6290 GCA_903910565.1 uncultured Rhodospirillales bacterium | reverse complement strand
TGCGATAGGAAGGAAGCGCTTCTTTTTTGAAAAAAAGAAGCAAAAAACTTTTATCGCTTTGGCTGGTGCCGCTCCCACCTATCCGCGGGGAGTACGCCAACGGCATGGATGGAACAAAAAGTTTTTTTTTGATTCTTTTTGTTCACAAAAAGAATACGCTTCCTGTTCTGATCGGCTTGTTCCCTCAGGCGCGCACCTGCATCAGGAAGTGCCTGAGGTCGCTGACCTCGTTGCTCGTGAGGTCCTTCGTGTGGGGCTTGTGCATGAGGTAGCGTTTGCCGGCCACTTCGAAGATGAACTCGTTGTTGCTTTTCTCGTGGGATGTGCCGATCGACCCGATCAGCCCCACCACATGCTCCCATTCAAGGTTATGCGCGGTGGGGTGGTGGAAAATCGCTTCGAGCGTGCGGCGATGCGCGCCGGTGACGGATTCGAATGGGCCGGAGGCCAGGTCGACGGCGCGGATGGGTTCAACGGATGCCATGACAGTGTCCTAGCCGGCGGTCATCGCCGCCGGCATGTGGTTGCGGGGAGAGGTTTCAGGCGGTCTCGAAATCGAGCACCACGCGCGCGGCGACCTTGCCGTGTTCGAGGCGATCGAACACGTCGTTGATCGCCGAAAGTGGCTGCATCTCGATATCGGCTTTGACCTTGCCCTCCGCGGCGAAGGCCAGCGCCTCGGCCATGTCGGCGCGGTTGCCGACGAAGGAGCCGCGGATGGTGATGCAGTTGGCCACCACGTCGAACAACGGGAGGGGGAAGTCGCCGGGGGGCAGGCCGACGAGCACGCAGGTGCCGCGCTTGCGCGTCATGCCGACGCCCTGCTTGAAGGCGGGGAGCGAGGGGGCGGTGATCAGTACGCCATGGGCGCCGCCGCTGGTGCCCGTCTTGACCGCTTCCGCCGCGCCGGGCTGCTTGGCGTTGACCGTGAGGTCGGTGCCAAGCGACTTGGCCAGCGCCAGCTTGCCCTCGTCGATATCGACGGCGCAGACGTGCAGCCCCATCGCCTTGGCGTATTGGATGGCGAGATGCCCGAGCCCGCCGGCGCCGGAGATGACGACCCATTCGCCAGGCCGCGCCTCGGTCATCTTGAGGCCCTTATAGGTGGTGATGCCGGCGCAGATCAGCGGCGCCGCTTCGCGGGACGACAGGCCGGCGGGGATATGCGCGACGTAGTTCGGGTCGGCCACGATATATTCGGCGAAACCGCCATTTTTCGTGTAGCCGCCGAACTCCGCCTCGGCGCAGACGGTTTCCCAGGCGGTGAGGCAGTATTCGCAATGCCCGCAGGCCGAATACAGCCAGGGCACGCCGACGCGATCGCCGGCCTTGACGATGGTCACGCCGGCGCCCACGGCGGTGACGCGGCCGATGCCCTCATGGCCGGGGATGAACGGCGGCGTGGGCTTCAGCGGCCAATCGCCATGGGCGGCGTGCAGATCGGTGTGGCAGACCCCGCAGGCCTCGGTCTTGACCAGGATCTGGCCTGGCCCCGGGGTGGGGATGGGCACCTCGCGGATTTCGAGCGGCTTGCCGAATTGCGTGACGAAGGCGGCGTGCATCGTGCGAGCCATGATCTATGCCTTGTCCGTGATGGGGTGTGCGGCGAGCTGCTTCACCCAGTCGAGGTATCGATCCATCCAGCTCTGGAGGAACTCACGGCTGCGCGGGCCGATATTGCCGCTGTCGTCGAACAGACCATCCACCGCGTGGATGAACGCCTCGGGCTGCCCGAGCGTGGGCACGTCGAGATAGGCGAGCACGTTGCGCAAAAGCTGCTGCGCCATGGCCGTGCCGATGGCGCCGACCGAGACGCCCAGAATGCCCGCGGGCTTGCCGGACCAGGAATTCTGGCCGTAGGGGCGCGAGGCCTGATCCAGGCAGTTTTTCAGCACGCCGGGGATTGAGCGATTGTACTCGGGGGTGACAAACAGGAGGCCGTCGGCCGCGGCGATCTCACGCTTGAGGCGCTTGACGGCGGTGCCCTGGCTGGCGTCGTCGTCCTGATTGTAGAGCGGCAGGTCACCGATCTGGATCTGCGTGAAGGCGAATCCCGGCGGCGCCAGTTTCACGATGGCGCTGGCCATTTTCCGGTTGAAGGAGTCGCGGCGAAGGCTGCCGACCACGACGGCGATTTCATAGTGTTTCATGGGGATTATATGCCTTGGTGAGAATGCGCGATCATGTCGGGCGGTGCGATCAGGCCGGCACTGGCTGGAGCCGAGGGTAGTCGGTGTAGCCATGGGCGCCACCGCCATAGAAGGTTTCCTGGCCCATCAGCGTGTTGAGCGCGGTGTTCGCCCGCAGGCCGGCCACGAGGTCGGGGTTGGCGATGAACATCCGGCCGAACGACACCAGATCGACCCGCCCGCTGGAGACGGCGTCAATCGCCATCTGCCGCTGATAGCCGTTATTGACCATCCAGGCGCCGTGGAACCGGTCGCGCAGAGCGTCGTAGTCGAACGCGATGCTGTCCCGGGCGCCGCCGGTCTCGCCTTCGACGACGTGCAGATAGGCGATGCCCAGCGGGTCGAGCGCGTCGACGACGTGGTTGAACAGGGCCTGCGGATCGCTGTCATGCGAATCGCCGGCGGTGGACACCGGGGAGAGCCGCACGCCCAGCCGGGCCGGCCCGATCGCCGCCGCGCAGGCCTTGGTCACATCCACCAGCAACCGCGCCCGGTTGGCGATTGAGCCGCCATAGGCGTCGGTGCGGTGGTTGGTGCCGTCGCGCAGGAAGGCGTCAAGCAGATAGCCGTGGGCACCATGCACCTCCACGCCATCGAAGCCCGCCTCCATCGCGCGGGTGGCGGCGAAGCGGAAGTCCGCGACGATGCCGGCCATCTCGCCCAGGGCCAGCGCGCGCGGCATGGATACATCGACGAAGCCTTGCCCGGCGACGAAGGTCTTGGTTTTCGCCCGGATTGCCGATGGGCCGACCGGGGCGTCGCCCGCATGAAAGCTGGTGTGGGAAACGCGGCCGGTGTGCCAGAGCTGCACCACCATGGTGCCCCCCTGGTCATGCACCGCGTCGGTCACGGCTTTCCATCCACGCACCTGAGCGTCCGTGTAGCAGCCGGGTGTGTCGGCATAGCCTTGCGCCTGTGCCGAAACCTGGGTCGCTTCGGCGATGATCAGGCCGGCCGAGGCGCGCTGGGCGTAGTATTCGGCGGCGAGCGGGCCGGGCACCAGGCCAGGGCCGGCGCGGTTGCGGGTGAGGGGCGCCATCACGATCCGATTGGCGAGCCGGAAGGCACCGATGTCGGCCGGCTCGAACAAGGCGAGCGCGGGGCGGCGGAGATAGGTTCGCTTCATCTGCTGATTCCTGAAAAGTCGATCGCGTCACGTGGAACTTGGTTCACGCCCGGCTGAGGATTTCGTCCGCCTTGCGGTCAATCTGCGCCTTCTCGGCTGCCGACAAATTGCCCTTGCCGAATTCCTCGGAGGCACGCGCCTTGGCGTTGCGGGCATGATTGGCATCGGGCATCGGGTAGGCCCGCCTGCCGGGCAGGCCGAATACGCTGTCGGCGAGGGCGTGGCGGGCGTCCGTCGATAATTCTGTCATGGTCGAGCCTCACTCGCGACGATCAGGCGGAAGCCTGGCCGTCACGGCGAAGATCAGGCTTGCGATGGGGCGGCGAAAGCGGCGGAAACTACCCATGGCGCTGGGCGGGTGCCGAACTGCGGCGGCGGCTTCACCCAATCTCCAGGCCTGGAGGGGCTTGCGGCATGGCGCCTCCTCGGGTCAGCCTTCCCGAAACGGAGGAAACCCCATGGCACACAAGCGCCGCATCGGCATCGCCGGCCTCGGCCGTATTTTCGACCTCAACGTGCGCGGCTACCTCGATCACCCCGAGGCCGAGGTGGTGGCGCTGTGCGATATCTCACCCACCTGGCGGGCGCAGCGGGCCAAGGAGTTTCCGAACGCCGTCGTCACCGATAATTTCGAGGCCTTCCTCAAGCACGATCTCGATTTCGTCGACATCCTCACGCCCCACCCGCTGCACGCCGAGATGGCGATCGCGGCCCTGCGCGCCGGGGCTGACGTGTCGGTGCAGAAACCCATGGCGATGTCGCTGGCGGAGTGTGACAGCATGATCGACGCCGCGAATTCCGCCGGCCGTCGGCTCAAGCTGTTCGAGAATTTCGTGTTCTACCCGCCGCTGGTGCGCATGAAGCAGCTGCTCGATGCCGGCGCCATCGGCAAGCCCGTGCATTTCCGCATGAAGGTGGTGCTGGGCGATGCCAGCGGGGCCTGGCATGTGCCGGTGGAAAGCAACGCCTGGCGCCAGGCGCTGGCGGTGCGGACCGGCGTCGGGCCGATGGTGTTCGACCACGGCCACCACATGATGGCCGTCGCCCTGTGGCTGTTCGGCGACGTGGTCGACGGCTTCGCCCGGTTCGACGAAACGCTGCTCCCCAGCGGCCGGCGGATCGACGCGCCGTCCACCCTGATGTGGCGCCACGCCCCCCGCGAAGACCTCGCCCCCCTGCACGGCATGTGGGACGTGTCCGCCGCGCCGCGCATGACGCTGCGCACCGATTACTACCCCGACAATGAGCGCTTCGAGATCCAGGGCGATGAGGGCATCCTCCAGGTCACCCGCTGCTCCGACCGCCTGCTCGACGAGCCCGTGCTCACCCTCTACCGCGACGGCGAGGTCCGCAGCTTCCACAACATCGAGGCCGACTGGGGCAACAGCTTCCGCCTCTCCACCCTCCATCATCTCGACGTGCTGGCCGGGCGCGAACCGCAGATGATTTTCACCGGCGAACAGGGCCGCGCCGTGCTGGCCATGCACGACATGTTCGCCCGCAGCAACGCGAGCGGGGCGATGGTTGGGATGAAACCAAGTCAGGATTAGGAAGGAAGCGCTTCTTTTTTGAAAAAAAGAAGCAAGAACTTTTATCCGTTTGGTGTGTACCGCACCTAACTATCCGGGAGGTGTACGCCAACGGCATGGATGGAACATAAAGTTTTTTTGGTTCTTTTTGTTCACAAAAAGAACACCCTTCCCCCCGCTATTCCCGCACCCCCTCCACCGCAAACCGATACAGCTTCACCGCATAACGCTCCCCGAATGTCTGGCTATAGCCACCGAAATGCCCGGTGATTCCCTCCGGCTGATTGACGGTCAGCAAGGACGCCACCTGCGGCCGCAGCAACTCGTCGGCGAGCGACAGCCGCTTGTCGGGCTCGTGCTCATAGGGATCGTCGCGGAACTGCGCGATTGCCACCCGCGTGGTCGGCGCATGGGCGCGGCTGAATATCCGATAGATCTCCGCCATCCCCCGCCCCGCCTGCAACCCGGCATCCGTGCCGTTGGTGGCTGCGGAAACCGCGATCACCGCGTCGGCGAGGTTGGGGGTGTCGAGAATTTGCAGGCTGTTCCACGCTCCACGCGACTGGCCGCCGACGATCACCATCCGGTAGCCCTGGGCGCGAATTTTGCGGAGCCCCTCGCGCAGCCAATCCGCGGCGCGGTCGGTCAGGTCGGTCGCCGGCGCCCGGTCGAAGCGCAGGACATCGAAGCCGTTGTTGTTGAAATAGCGAACATAGGAATGCGGCTGAATGCCGCGGGAGTCCCGGTTGCCCTGGGCGTCGGAGGCCTTGCCATGGCCGAACACATAGACGCCGCGGGCCTTGGCCGGCCCATGCCAGAAATAGCGCTGATCGGGCACAAACTCCCAACCATCCCCGCCAAACAGCGGCCCCGGTACGCTGGTCAGTGTCTCGGGCGCGCGCCCTTGCCACACCACCTGGAGGTTCTCGGCATAGATGGCGCACCCCACCCCCTTCTTCGCCGCGCAGGAGGCGAGCGCCTTCTCCCGCGCGGTCTCCAGCGTCCCGCCGCTCTGCCAGCCGGCCTGCCCGCCAGGCGAGAGCGCAAAAGCGCGCGGCACCCCGGCAATCAGGAACGTCTCATACATGCGCCGTGTCGCCGCCGGCAGATTCGGCACCGCCGCGACATCCAGCACCGCCTGCGCCCAAGCCGGCCCGGCCACCACCAGCGCCAATGCAAGCCACGTCAATATCCGCATCGCCATTCCCCGGAAGACTGGAAATTTCTGATTGCGTTGCCATGAAGGGCGTCAAGTCAAGCTCAGTCAGGCAGGGAAGGGGTTCTTTTTGTGAACAAAAAGAACCAAAAAAACTTTTGGCTCTATTCTCGTATTCTATGCGTAGGTCTGAATTGCGGCGTTGAGACATGCTCTTGGTGTTGGGTTGAGGCGGATGGTGGCGAGGTGGAACCACTTCAGGTAGCTGTCGAGGTATTTTGAGGCGACTC
>CAIWAJ010000202.1:0-5261 GCA_903910565.1 uncultured Rhodospirillales bacterium | reverse complement strand
CATCGATCTCAGCCTGATTTCCGAGGGGCATGACATCGCCGGCTGGCCGCGGCAGGAGCTATGGCGCGGCCAACTCGCCTGGGTCACCTCCGAGCGCCACGCGCCGCATCGGCTGAACCCGCTGCCGGTCGCCCTCGCCCGCGCCGGCTGCTCCTGGCGCGAGGCGGCGATCGGGGCGCTCGACAAGGCCGGCATGCGCTACCGCGTCGCCTACAACTCCGCCAGCCAAACCGGCACCCAGGCCCCGGTGCTCGCCGGCCTCGCCGTCACCGTCGCCGCCGATTCCTGGCTGCCCGACGGCCTGCGCCGCATGCGCCCGGACGAAGGCCTGCCCCCCCTGCCCGACTTCGCCATCCTGCTGATGAAAAGCCGCACACCCACCCAGCCAGTGACCGACGTGCTGGCCACCCATATCGCCGAGCATTTCCGCCAGGAGAACCAGAGGCAGGATCGAAGGGCGGCTTAAGGAAGGGCTTCTTTTTTGAAAAAAAGAAGCAAAAAACTTTTATCCGTTTGTATCTCGCCCTCCAGCCGCAGGGGTGAGGCGAAGCCATAAATTATTGCTTCGCGCGCCTCCATATCTGACAAGCCGCCGGCCCAAACGGATAAAGTTTTTTTGCTTCTTTTTGTTCACAAAAAGAAGACGCTTAACTGAGATAATCCTTCAGATTGATTCCAGAAACCCCCGGAATCCGCTTGCGGATAAACTCCTCCTTCCGCCCGAACGGCACGGTCGCGTCGATGCCGAGGCGGCCGAAATAGTCTTTCTTCGGGTCGCGGTAGAAGCCGGGGATATCGGGGATCACCAGTGCGCGGGTATCGGCGCGGCCGCGGGTGAGGTAGGCCCACCAGACGTCGTTGAAGTCGTTGATATCAACGTCTTCGTCCACCACGAACACGGTTTTGGACCAGTCATGGTTGGCGCCCATGGCGGTCAGCATAACCTGGCGGGCGTGGCCTTCGTAGGTTTGCTCGATCTGCACCACGGTGCTCATCACCGTCGGCGCGCAGGAGACGTCGATGATGCCGCGCAGGCTGGCGGCCTTGAGCGCCTGGTAGACGCGGGTGGCGACGGCGAGTTCGAGCAGGCGCATATCCTCGGGCGAGCCGCAGATGAGGCCGTGGAACCAGGCGTCGCGGCGGCCGATGACGGCGCTGACCTCGAACACGTGGTTGTCGCCGACGGGCACGTAGAAGCCCATGAATTCGCCGAAGGGGCCTTCGGGGCGGCGGATATTGGGCAGGATATGGCCCTCGATCACCACCTCGGTATCGGCCGGTACGTCGAGCGGCACGGTCCGGCAGCGGCGCAGGCGGAGCGCGCTGCCCTGGATGCGGCCGGCGACCTCCATCTCGCTTTCGTCGTAGGCGATCGGCGCAGCGGCGGCGAGCACGAGGGAGGGTGGCGGGCCGAGCAGGATGGCGGCCGGCACTTTCTCGCCGCGCGCCTCGGCCTTCAGCTGATACTGCGCGAGGTGGTGCGAGGCGCCGAGGCGGATGCGCAGTTCGGTGTCGGAGATGATTTGCGCGCGGTGGAAGGAGAGGTTGGGCACCCCGGTATCCGGCTCATTGGCGAGGAACACGCCGGCGGTGAGGTAGGGCCCGCCATCGCGCTCGAAATAGGTGAGCTGCGGCAGGTCGGTGAGCTTCATCTCCACCAGTCCCGCGGGCTCGGGCACGTGGATCGGCGCGATGACGGGGGTGGCCATCATCTCCACCCAGTGTTTGCAGAAACTGTCACCGCCGCCGATCATCTCCTGCAGGCGGGCACGGCTGCCGAACACGTTGGTCATCACCGGGTGGGCGGAGCCGGCGACGCGGCGGAACAGCAGCGGCGCGTCGCTCTCTTTCTGCGAGCGGGCGGTGACGGCGGCGAGCTCATGCTGGCCGGAGACTTCGCGCTCCACCACCCGCACGCGGCCCTGCGCGAGCAGTGACTCCATATAAGCGCGCATCTCAGCGGGTCTCCGGGTTGCGCAGCACCATCACCATGCCGCGGGAGGACATCACCACCTCGCCCTTCTGGTTGAGCGTCTCGGTGACGGAGCGCACGATTCCACGATCGAGCTTGGAGCGCGACGGGATGGTCTCGGTGACGGTGATGCGCACGCGCAGCCGGTCCCCGGGGCGAACGGGGACGATCCAGCGCAGGTCGTCGAGCCCCGGCGAGCCCATGAAGCTGCCGGGCGAGATGTAGTGGTCCACCATGAGGCGCATCACCACCGAGCCGGTGTGCCAGCCCGAGGCGATGATGCCGCCGAACATGGTGGCTTTGGCGGCCTCACGGTCGATGTGGAAGGGCTGCGGGTCGTATTCCCGGGCGAAGGCGATGATGGCCTCCTCGGTCATCAGATGGTCGCCGAATTCGGCGGTGTCGCCGGGCTTGATGTCATCGAACCAGCGGGTCGAAGGCGGCATGCGGAAGCTCCTGGAGGGTCGGGTTTACGGCCGTGAACTGCTCATTGGAGGACACCTGGTCCGTTCACAAATATGTACCTTTTGAATACTGGCACGGCGATCAGGCTGTGGTAAGACAACGTCGTTCCTGGTCAACGGGTTGCACTGCGGTGGATTGAACGCACGTGGCATCATGCCATGTGAACCGCGTGTTGCCCCTGGCCGGAACACGTGAAAGTAGGGGGACTATTGGCCATCATGTCAGGAACGAACGACTCAACCGGGGCAGACCTGCAACTGCCGATCTACGGCTCACTGCTAGGCCGCAAGATGGTGGTTCCCTCCACCCGAACGGGATATGTGGCGGTCGATCAATTCTTGTTTTTCGAGCTGATGGCCCGTCGTCTCGTCGATGTTCCGGTTGACGAGGCATGGTATTTAAAGACCTATCCGGACATCAAGGAAGCGATCACCGCCGGAGCGGTGCAGAGCGCGAAGCACCACTACGCCCGTTTCGGCTATTTCGAGCATCGGATGCCGCGCAACATCGTGGTCGACCCCATATGGTACCTTGAGGCGCACCCCGATGTCGGCGATGCCATCAACAAGAAGGTCTACGTGTCACCGCAGGAGCATTACGAGATCGCCGGCTTCCGTGAGGGGCGCCTCCCCTACGCCGGGTTCGACCTGTTCAGCGATGGCGACATGCCCTGAGCGTGAGTCGGTTTTCCTGGGGCTGGGCGCTTTACGCTCTGAAGGTTACGGCGTCGCGTGCCGGATGCGCTGACGGATCGGTCACGCTGATGGTCGCGGTGAGAGGGGTTGCAGGATGAGCGATGAAGTCGCGCGGATCTTATCGGAAGGCATCTTTGACGACGAGGACGAGGCACCGCCGGAACCCATTGCGGTCGAGGCCGACCTCCCGCTCGATGACTTCATGGATGAGGCGGAATTCGACGAAGCCGGCTATCTCCGCCTGAACCCTGACGTTGCCGCCTCCATCGGGCGCGGCGAGTTCCGCAGCGGTTACCAGCACTATGTGCTGCACGGCTTCCGCGAGGGGCGCGAAGTGCCGGGTGGCGACAACGGGCCGCGCAACCGCTTGCTGCGCCCGATCGCCACCGCGATGCCGGAATCCGCGCCGGAAACCGATCCAGCATTCAACGTCGAGGCCGTGCTGGCCTCGACCACGGGCGCCATCTTCATCGTCGGCTGGGTAGACGACACCGCCTCGCCGCTGGAAACGCTGCGGATCGGCAGCACGAAATGGCGCATCCTGCTGGACAGCGCGAGCGTCATCCGCATCCGGCGCGGCGACGTGGAAAACGCGCTCGGGCGGCCGATCGTACATTGCTTCGGCTTCATCGGCTTCGTCTTTACCGACAAGAAGCTGGACCTCACCGGCAACGTCGTGGTCCAGGGTAATTTCGCCAATGGCCGGCACGTGCTGTCCCAGGTGCCATGCCGTCCGGTGATCGAGACGGAGCTGCGCAACATCCTGCTCACCCGGCTCGCCGACGCTGATTTCCATGGCAATCCCGGCGTCGAGCGGGTCGCCTGCCTCGATGGCGGCATGGGCGACCAGATCGTCGCCTTCAACCGCGCGATCACCCGCCGCCTGGTCGCCACCCCCTACTGGGAGCGCTTCGGGCCGAGCGGCCGCCGGCTGCGCGGTTCCATCGTGGTGGCGCTGTACGGCAAGGCGGAATACCTGCACGCCCAAAATGCGCTCTATTCCGGCCTGCCGGGGATCGAGGATTACGAGTTCATCTACGTCTCCAACAGCCCCGAGCTGGGCGAGACCTTGATGCGCGAGGCGAAGATCGGCAGCTACATCTATGACATCGCGCAGACCGTGATGGTGCTGCCCGGCAATGCCGGCTTCAGCGCCGCCAACAACATCGCCCTCCGCGCCGCCCGCAGCGACCGCATCATCAACGTCAACCCCGACGTCTTCCCGCGGGACCCCGCCTGGGCCGCCAAACACACCGCCCTGATCGACAGCGGCGAAGAGGGCACACGGCTGTTCGGCGTGCCACTGTACTATGACGACGGCTCGCTGATGCATGGCGGCATGTATTTCGAGGCCGACGAAGCCATCTCCGTCATCGATGACGGATTCACCCGCCGGCGCATGCTGCGGGTGGAACACTACGGCAAGGGCGCCCCGCCGGACGGCACCCCCTACGTCCTGCCGCGGCCCGTGCCGGCGGTGACCGGCGCGTTCATCTCCTCGGAACGTGCCTGGTTCGAGAGGCTCGGCGGCTTCTCCGAGGATTTCGTCTTCGGGCACTACGAAGATGCCGATCTCTGCCTCAAAAGCCTCGATGAGGGCGTTCCCGCCTGGCTGAAGGACATCCGCCTGTGGCACTTCGAGGGCAAGGGCTCCACCCGCCTGCCGCCGCACGAAGGCGGCTCAATCGTCAACCGCTGGCTGTTCTCGCGCCGCTGGGACGACATGCTTGCCCGTGACATGCTCGGCGCCGCCCCGGCCAACCCGTACTTCCGGACCGGCGCGGCCGAGGGAATCTGATCCATGAAAGTCCTCCTCCTCAGCCTGTTCCACCCCGAACTCGTCCGCGGCGGCGCCCAGCAGATCTGCTACGAGCTGTTCGAGGGGCTGCGCGAGCGCGAAGGCGTCGAGCCATTCCTGCTCGCCGCCATCGAGCCGCGATTCGCCGCGCTCTACAAATCCGGCGCCCGCATCACCGGCTTCGATAATCGTCCCAACGAATACGTCTTCCTGGCGCGCGATTATGACTACGCCTGGAACAAGGCGGCCAACTTCCAGCTCATCGAGAGCTACGCCGAATTCCTCCAGACCATCCAGCCGGACGTGGTGCATTTCCACCACTTCCTACTGT
>CAIWAJ010000201.1:0-8974 GCA_903910565.1 uncultured Rhodospirillales bacterium | reverse complement strand
ATCGAGCCCCAGGACGGGTAGGGCGGCTGGATGCCGAGGCCGAGGAAGGACAGGCCGGCCTCGAAGAGGATCATCAGGCCGAATTCGCTGGTGGCGACCACCATCAGCGGCCCGGCGATGTTGGGCAGGATGTGGCGCCAGAGGGTGCGCGTGGCACCGCAGCCGGCCATCTCGGCGGCCTTGATGTAGGGCAGCCCGGCTACCTGCAGCGTGGCGGCATAGGCGACGCGGGTGTAGCGCGGCCAGCGGGTCAGCCCGAGCACCATCACCAGCTTGAGGAAGCCCGGGCCCAGCACGGCTACCGTCAGCACGGCTAGCAGGATCGCCGGGATGCTCAGCATGGTATCGACGAAGCGCATGATCAGCACCGCAGTCCAGCCGCGGAACCAGCCGGCCAGCAGGCCGAGCGCGGTGCCCACCACCAGCGACACCGAGACGGACAGCGCGGCGACCAGCAGCGAGGCGCGGGCGCCGTAGAGGATGCGGGACAGCAAATCCCGCCCGAGATCGTCGGTGCCGAGCCAGTAGGTCGCGGCCCTGGTCGCGAAGCCGGGCTCGCGCAGGCGGAGCAGCAGGGATTGGCGCAGCGGATCGGCCGGGGACAGCAGGTCCGCCCCCGCGGCGGCGAGCAGGAAGGCTGCCAGCAGCAGAAGGATGACGGCGATGCCGGGGGAGAGGCGTGCGGTCAAGGAAGGGGTTCTTTTTTGGAAAAAAGAACCAAAAAACGTCTATCCGTTCGCTTCGCCCTCTCCGGGGAGGCGGCGGAGCCAATGGATAAAAAGTTTTTGCTTCTTTTTTCAAAAAGAAGCGCTTGCTTGCTGACTGCCTTCATCGATCGAGCCTGATCCGCGGATCAATCGCCGCGTAGGCGATGTCGGCCAGCAGATTCATGGCGATGTAGACGATCGAGACGAACAGCACGACGCTCTGCACGATGAGGAAGTCCCGCGCCGCGATCGACTGGATGGCGAGCTGGCCGATGCCGGGCCAGGCGAAGACGGTCTCGACGATCACCGCGCCGGCCAGGAGATTGCCCACTTCCAGCGCCGCGATGGTCACCACCGGGATTGCCGCGTTGCGCAGTACGTGGCGCAGCACGGCGGCGCCGCGCGACAGGCCGCGCGCCCGGGCGGCCGAGACGTAGTCGCGCGATAACTCATCGAGCACCGCGATGCGGGTCATCCGCGCGAAGGTGGACATGGTGAGCGCGCCGAGCGCGATCGCCGGCATGACCAGGGAGGCCAGGCTGTCGGCGCCCGAGGTCGGCAGCCAGCCGAGGTTCACGCCGAACAGCAGGATCAGCAGGATGCCGGACCAGAAAGTGGGCAGGCTCTGCCCGGTCAGCACGAAGCCGGCCAGCAGGCGCTCCACAATGCCGCCGCGCCACACCGCCATGGCGACGCCGGCGGGAATGCCGATGCCGAGCGCCACCACCAGCGCGCCGGCGGCGAGTTCCACCGTGTAGGGGATGCGTTCGGCGACGATGCCGGCCACCCCCGAGCGCTGCACCAGGCTCTCGCCGAGATCGAGCCGCGCGAGATCGGCGAGATAGCTGAGATACTGCACGAACAGCGGCCGGTCGAAGCCAAGCTCATGGCGCAGGGCGGCGATCTGCTCCCCCGTCGCCCCTTCCGGCACCAGCAGCAGCGTCGGGTCCCCGGAGAGGCGCATGACGAAGAAGACGATGGTCAGCACGCCGAAACTCGCCACCAGCGCCTGGCCCAGCCTGCCCGCGAGGTGCTTGATCATACTGTAAGGAAGGGAGCGCTTCATTTTGAAAAAAGAAGCAAAAACTCTCTCCCCGTTCGCCGCGGAGCTTCCCGGGCAAACCGACACCAAACGAATAACAGTTTTTTGGTTCTTTTTTTCAAAAAAGAACACCCTTCCTTGCTACCTCCCCGATCGTGCCGCCTTTGCCCGCCCGGCGCAATCGGGAGGCTGGCGGAAATCGCCGCCGGCTCCAGGATGGTTCACCCGTGGCTCATCAGGGAGGCCGTCATTACCGCGAACCAGACCTCCGGGGACGGTGCGTGGTGACGAATAAGGCGCGGCCGGCCACGTTTTTTCTCAATCCCGCCCGTCACGCTTGACTTGGTCCCCCAGTTGCGCGAAACCGCGCCCTCGCATGCGGCTCGGTCTCGGGCTGCATTTCAGCGTGGACCGGGGCTGTAGCTCAGTTGGGAGAGCGCCTCGTTCGCAATGAGGAGGTCAGGGGTTCGATTCCCCTCAGCTCCACCACGGCTCCACGCGTTTCCCCTGGGCAGAACATGCGCGACCCCACCCGCGAAGCCGCGTTTGACCTCATCAGCGCGGTGCTTGAGCGCCATCGCACGCTGGAGGAGGCGCTCGGCGGTCTCCCCGCGCTGGAGCCGCGGGACCGCGCCGCCGCGCATCGCCTGGCCGCCGCCGTGCTGCGCCGCGCCGGCACGCTCGATGCGGTGCTTGAGCCCTTCCTGGCCAAGGCGCCGCCGCCGAAAGTTCTCCATATCCTGCGTATCGGTGCCGCCGGGCTGCTGCTGCTCGACACGCCGCCCCATGCCGCGGTCGGCACCGCGGTGGCGCTCGCGCGCGCCAAGGGGCTGCCGGCGTTTTGCAAAATGATCAATGCCGTGCTGCGCCGCGTCGCCGATGCCGGCCAGACGGCGCTCGAGGGGCTCGATTCCCCGCGCCTCGACACGCCGCCCTGGCTCTGGACCGCCTGGGGCCCAGATGCCCGGGCGATCGCCACCGCTCAGCAGATCGAGGCGCCGCTCGACCTCACGCTCAAGCCCGGCGCCAGCGCGCCCGAGGGCGGCGTCGCGCTGCCCACCGGCTCCTGGCGCTACCCGGCGGGCACGCGGGTGGCCGATCTGCCTGGCTTTGCCGAGGGCGGCTTCTGGGTGCAAGACGCCGCCGCCGCCTTGCCCGCCCGGCTGCTCGCCCCCCACCCCGGCGAACATATTGCCGATCTCTGCGCCGCACCCGGCGGCAAAACGGCGCAGCTCGCCGCCGCCGGCGCCAGCGTGATCGCGGTGGAGAGCAACCCGGCCCGCCTCGTCCGGCTGCGCGACAACCTCGCCCGCCTCGGCCTCACCGCCGAGACCGTGACCGCCGACGCGACCGTGTGGCGCCCCGATGCGCTGCTCGACGCCGTCCTGCTCGATGCCCCCTGCAGTGCCACCGGCACCATCCGCCGCCACCCTGACGTGCCGCACCTCAAGCGCCCGCGCGACATCGTCGATCTCACGAAACAGCAGGACGCTCTGCTCACCGCCGCGGCATCGATGCTGCGGCCAGGCGGACGGCTGATCTACGCGGTGTGCTCGCTGCAACTCGACGAAGGGCCCGTCCGCGCCGCGCTGGCCGCCAAGCGCCTGCCGCTCCGCCCCGCTCCGTTCACGCCTGAGGAGGCCGCGGGGATCGCCGAGGCGCTGACGCCGGAGGGGTATTTGCGCACCACCCCCGCGCTATGGCCCACATCGGGCGGGATGGACGGGTTTTTCATCGCACGCTTCATCCGCGCCTGATCCCTCGCTTGTGCGCCACGGAGCGGACTGGCTAGAACCGTCGCACTCTCCCCGGAAACGTGATGGACACTGGCCGCCCGCCGTCTGACCGCAAAATCATCGTCGCGCCGAGCCTGCTCGCGGCTGATTTCGCGCGTCTTGGCGCCGAGGCCGCGGCCATCGAAGCCGCCGGGGCGGATTGGCTGCATCTGGACGTGATGGACGGGCATTTCGTGCCCAACATCAGCTTCGGCCCCGTACTCATCAAGGCGCTGCGCCGCCACTGCGCGCTGCCGTTCGACGTGCATCTGATGATCGCCCCGGTCGACCCCTACCTCGCCGCCTTCGCCGAGGCCGGCGCCGACCATATCAGCGTACACCCCGAATCCGGCCCCCATCTGCATCGCACCCTCCAGGCCATCCGCGCGCTCGGTAAAAAAGCCGGCGTGGTGCTGAACCCGGCCACCCCCATCGAGAGCATCGCCTGGGCACTGGATCTGCTGGACATCGTCATGGTGATGACGGTCAACCCCGGTTTCGGCGGGCAGGCCTTCATCGCGAGCCAGCTCGACAAGATCGCCGCCCTGCGCCGCCTGATCGATGCCTCCGGCCGCGCCATCCGCCTCCAGGTCGATGGTGGGGTCACCGCGGCGACCGCGCCCGCGATAATCGCCGCCGGGGCGGACACGCTGGTGGCCGGCACCGCGGTGTTCGGCGCCGCCGACTACACCGCCGCGATCGCCGGTCTGCGGGGCGCGGCATGAAGCCGCCCAGCCCGACCGACCTGCTGCGGGCCGTCCGCCGCCAGATCGCCCGCCTGCCCAGCCTCAGCATGGTGCGCATCCCCGACGCCCCCTCGCAGCCCGTGCGCGACCCCTGGCCCGGTGACCCCGGCCGCGGCGCCGCCCTGCTGCGCGGTGATATCGACATCGGCGGCGTGCGTGGCCAGCTCAAGCCCGGCGGCTTCGCCATGGGCGCCAACCCGCCGATGCTGCGTGCCCTCGCCCATGGCTTCACCTGGCTGCGCGACCTGCGCGCACTCGGCACCGACGGTGCCCGGCTCTGCGCCCGCTCTTTGGTGGGCGACTGGATCGGCGAGCCGGCGCTCGACCCCATCGCCCACCGGCCGGACGTCGCCGGCGCCCGCATCGCCGCCTGGCTCGGCCACTACGATTTCTTCGCTGCCTCCGCCGATGACGGGTTCCGCCAAAAGCTGATGTCCCGCCTGGTCGCCGATGCCCGCACGCTCGCCGCCAACATGCCGCCCGAGGAGCTGGATGCGCGCGCCTTCACCGCGCTGCGCGGACTGATCGCCGCCGCTGTGGCGCTGCCCGAGCACGGCTCCTTCCTCTCCCGCGCGCTGCGCGTGCTGCCGCAGGAACTCAGCCGCCAGATCCTCCCCGATGGTGGCCATTGCGAGCGCAGCCCGGCCCAGCTGCTCGCCGTCTTGCAGGACCTCACCGACATCCGCGCCCTCCTCCAGGCCGCCCAGGCCACCCCGCCGGCCAGCCTGACGCCGGCGATCGAGCGTGTCGCCCCCGCCCTGCGCACGCTGCGCCACGGCGATGGCGGGCTCGCCCTGTTCAACGGCAGCAAGGAGGAGAGCCCGGCGCTGATCGACCTCGCGCTCACCCAGGCCGGGCGCGTCACCCGCGGGCCGAGCGCGATGAACGAAAGCGGCTTCCACCGCCTGCAAGCCGGCAAGTCCGTGCTGATCATGGATTGCGGCGTTCCCCCGGCGCACAAGATCGACCGCTACGCCCATGCCGGCACGCTCTCCTTCGAGCTGTCGATCGGCAAGGAGCGCATGATCGTCAATTGCGGCGCGGTGCCGGCGGCGATGGGCGAATGGCGCGATGCCGCCCGCGCGACTGCGGCCCACTCCACGCTGGTGATCGCCGACACCAACTCCTCCCAACTGACGCCCGACGGGCTCGGCCGCCGTCCCGAGCGCATCGAGACCCAGCGCCAGGAGGCCAATGGCGCGCATTGGCTCGATGTCAGCCATGACGGCTACCTCAAGCCCTTCGGCGCCATCCATCGCCGGCGCATCTACATGTCCGAAAGCGGCGAGGATATCCGCGGCGAGGACGCCATCGAGGCGCAGGAGCCGCAGCCTTACACCGTGCGCTTCCACCTCCACCCCGGCGTCGACGTCTCGCTGCAACAGGATGGCGAGACCGCCCTGCTCCGCCTGCCCGGCGGCATGGGCTGGCGGCTGCGGGCGGAGGGGGCGCGGATGACGCTTGAGGAGAGCATCTATCTCGGCGGCCCCGAACCGCGCCGGGCCGACCAGATCGTGCTGACCGGCTATCAGGACGGCGAACAGCAGGTCAAATGGGCGATTACCAAGGTCGGCTAGGGGTGGGCGGGGAAGGAAGGGCTTCTTTTTTGAAAAAAAGAAGCAAAAAACTTTTATCCCTTTGGTGTGTACCGCTCCCCACCATCCCGCCTGCGTACGCCAACGGCATGGACGGAATAAAAAGTTTTTTTGGTTCTTTTTGTTCACAAAAAGAACATCCTTCCCGCTTTGCCCATCTGTTTCTCTTCGTATGCCCGAATGTCGCCCGATGAAGGTGCTCGAAATCACCAACGTCGACTTCGCGCTGCGGCACTTCCTGCTGCCGGTGATGCGCGGCATCCGCGCCCGCGGCCATGAGGTGGTGGGCGTCAGCGCCGACGGGCTGCTGCTGGAGGTGGCGCGCCAGGAGGGGTTCCGCGTGGTGGCGGTGCCGCTGTCGCGCAGTATTTCGCCGATTGCGGCCTGGCGCGGCTTTCGCGCGCTCTACACCCTGATCCGCGCCGAGAAGCCCGATCTCGTGCACGCCCATATGCCGATCAGCGGCTTCCTCGCCCGCCTCGCCGCCCGCCTCGCCGGCGTCAAGGTGGTGGCCTATACCTGCCACGGCTTCCTGTTCAACCAGGCCGGCCCGCCCTGGCGGCGCGGCATCGGCCTGGTGATGGAGTGGATCGGCGGCCGTTGCACCGACATCTACATGACCGTCTCGGCCAACGAGGCCGAGGACGCCCGCCGCCTCGGCATCGCCCGCAACGCCACCGCCATCGGCAATGGCCGCGACCCCGCGATTTTCCGCCCCGATCCCGCCACCCGCGCCCGCCTGCGCAGGGAGATGGCGGTGGCGGATGGGCGGGTCGTCATCATCGTCGTCTCCCGCCTGGTGCGTCACAAGGGCTACCCCGAACTGCTCGACGCGATGCGACTGCTGCCGGAGCAGGCCGAGCTATGGGTGGTCGGCGAACGCCTCGGCTCCGACCATGGCGAGGATATGGGCCCCTATTTCGAGCGCTCCGCCCTCGGCGACCGGCTGCGCCTGCTCGGTTATCGCGACGATGTCGGCGCGCTGATGGCCGCGGCCGACATCTTCACCTTGCCGTCGCATTTCGAGGGCCTGCCGATGTCGGTCATCGAAGCGATGCTGAGCGGCCTGCCCACCGTCTGCACCGATATTCCCGGCACCCGCGAGCAGGTGCTGCCCGGTGAAACCGGCTTCCTCGTCCCGGTCAACCACGCGCAAGACCTCGCCGCCGCCCTGGCGCGACTGGTGGCCGATGCCGCCCTGCGCGCCCGCATGGGCGAGGCCGGGCGGCAGCGCGCGCTCGCCCTCTATGATGAGGGCAGGGTTGTCGCCCGCACGCTGGATTTGCTCGGCCTCTAGCACTATCCCCCGGCCATCCGAGCAGGGGACCACCATGACCGACATCGTCGCCATCCGCCGCGCCTTGATCTCCGTCTCCGACAAGTCGGGCCTGCTCGATTTCGCCCGCGTCCTGGCGGCCGCCGGCGTCGAGATCCTCTCCACCGGCGGCTCCGCCAAGGCCCTGCGCGACGCCAGCATCCCTGTCGTCGAGGTCTCCGACCATACCGGCTTCCCCGAAATCCTCGACGGGCGGGTGAAAACCCTGGTCCCGCAAATCCACGGCGGCATCCTCGCCCGCCGCGACCTGCCCGAGCACCTCGCCCAGATGGCGGCGCACGGCATCGCCCCGATCGACCTCGTGGTCTCCAACCTCTACCCCTTCGAGGCCACGCTCGCCCGTGGCGGCGATTTCGCCGACTGCATCGAGAACATCGACATCGGCGGCCCCGCCCTCACCCGCGCCGCCGCCAAGAACCACGATTTCGTCGCCATCGTCACCGAGCCCAGCCAATACGCGGCGGTAATGGCCGAACTCGCCGCCCTCGGCGGCACCAGCCTCGCGCTCCGCCGCCGCCTCGCCGCCGCCGCCTATGCCCGCACCGCCGCCTATGACGCCGCGATCGCCACCTGGTTCGCCGGCCAGAACGGCGAGACCTACCCCGAGCGCCTCACCATCTCCGGCACCCTCCGCCAGACCCTGCGCTACGGCGAAAACCCCCACCAGACCGCCGCCTTCTACACGTCAGGCGCCCGCTACGGCATCGCCACCGCCCGCCAGGTCCAGGGCAAGGAGCTGTCCTACAACAACCTCAACGACACCGACGCCGCCTTCGAGGCGCTCGCCGAATTCACCGACCCCACCATCGTCATCGTCAAGCACGCCAACCCCTGCGGCGTCGCCACCGCCGCAAGCCTGAGCGACGCCTGGGAGGCGGCGCTGCGCTGCGACCCCGAAAGCGCTTTCGGCGGCATCGTCGCCCTCAACCGCACGCTGGATGCCGCGACCGCCGAGCAAATCTCCGCCATCTTCACCGAGGTCATCATCGCGCCCGACGCCGATGAGGCCGCACTCGCCATCCTCGCCCGCAAGAAGAACCTCCGCGTCCTCCTCACCGGCGGCCTGCCGAACCCCGCCGCCCCCGGCACCACCGTCAAATCCGTCGCCGGCGGCCTCCTGGTGCAAAGCCGCGACAACGGCCGCATCACCCTCGCCGATCTCAAGACCGTCACCAGGCGCGCCCCCACCGCCGGGGAATTGGACGACCTGCTGTTCGCCTTCCGCGTCTGCAAGCACGTCAAATCCAACGCCATCATCTACGCCAAGCACGGCGCCACCACTGGCATCGGCGCCGGCCAGATGAGCCGCGTCAACTCCGCCCGCATCGCCGCCTGGAAAGCCGAGGACGCCGCCCGCAAGGCCGGCCTCCCGCAATCCCTCGCCATCGGCAGCGTCGTCGCCTCCGACGCCTTCTTCCCCTTCGCCGACGGGCTCGAAGCCGCCATCGCCGCCGGCGCCACCGCCGTCATCCAACCCGGCGGCTCCATGCGCGACAACGAGGTGATCGCCGCCGCCGATGCCGCGGGAGTCGCGATGGTGCTGACGGGGATGCGGCACTTCCGGCATTAAGGAAGAAAGCGGTTCTTTTTGTGAACAAAAAGAACCAATACCCAGTCCACTTGAGAACCCGAAAAACGAAGAGAAGGTAAGGCAAGTGGAAGGAAGCACTCCTTTTTTGGAAAAAAAGAGCAAAAAACTTTTATTCCAATGGCATGTACCGCTCCCACCATCCCGGGAGGCACGCCAACGGCAACGATGGAGTGAAAAGTTTT
>CAIWAJ010000200.1:0-1909 GCA_903910565.1 uncultured Rhodospirillales bacterium | reverse complement strand
TCGACCCAGGGCACCTCGGCGCGCACGCCGCGCCAGGTTTTGTTGGCGCGCCACATGAAGTTGGGCACCCAGGTGAAGCCGGATTCGATCAGCACCACGCGCAGCGCCGGGAATTTCGCGAAGACGCCCTCATGGATGAGGTTGAGCAGTTGCGCCTGGAAGGCCTGGGCGTGGGCGACGTAGTCCTCGAGGTAGTAGGAGGGCCAGCCATTGCCGGTGGTCGCGTGGCGCGCGGTGGAGCCGGCATGCACGCCGATCGGCATGCGGTGGCGCATAGCGGCCTCGTAGATCGGCCAGTACTCCTGCCGCCCCAGCGGCGCCTCGCCCATCGCCAGCAGCAGCACCTGCACGAAGCGCGGATCGGCGGCGCGGCGCTCGATCTCGGCCGCGGCGGCTGCCGGGTCCTGCGGGGCGATCACCACGGAGGCGCGCAGGCGGGGATCGCGGTCGAGCCACTCGGCCACCATCCAGTCATTCATCGCGGTGGCGAGCGCGGTGGCGAAGTGGCGGTTATAGACGGCCTGGACGCCATAGAGCGGATTGCAGATCGCCGCGCTGAGGCCGAACCCATCCAGCGCATCGCGGCGGAGACGCTCGAAATCGGCGCCGGGCTTCTGGCCGGAAACCCGCCAATCCGCCCTTCCATTGGCCGGAATTTTCGGCGGGAAACTCGCGAGATCGAGCCCATCGATGCCACGCACGGTGATCTGCTCGCGCCAATACGGATCGAGATACGGCATCAGCGCCGCCGTGCCGGGCAGCGCCGGATGCAGATCGCAATCGATGCCGCCTGGGGTAACCCCCTGCATGGACGAACCCCTCCCGGGCCATTGGTGGCGCGAGGCTACTGCCGCTATGGCCGGCCGTCCATCGGGAGAAGCCGGGCTGCGGGAGGAAAAAATTTTCGGATGCCGGGGAAAAAAGAGCTTGACCCCCGGTGGCGATGTATGGAACATATAGGGAACTTAACATCTCAGGAGCCCCTCATGCCGTCCCGCCCCTCCCACCTCCAGGCTTTGCTGCGCGTGCTGCAGCTTGTGCTGGGCGTGTTGTGCGGTGCGCTGGGGGTGCAGGCGGCGGCGCTGCGGGCGCGCTGCGATATGCTGCCGGAGAAACACCGGCGCCGGGCGGGGCTGGAGAAGGAGCTGCGCCGCATCGCCTGGGCGCAGGCGATGCTGACCGACCCCGATCTGCTCGAGGATGCCGCCTTTCGCGGTCTGGCGGCCGAACGGGCGCGCGTTCATGCCGATGCCGGGCGGCGGGCGATGGTGTGGCGGTCCATCTACCCGACGCCACTGGTGCGGCTGGCCGGCGCCGTGCCGGCGGTCGCGCCGCGTCTGGAGGAGGCGCGATGTACCGGCTTCATCGCCGTCGCCTCAGCGCTGCCGGGAGCCCCCCGCGCGGCGGCGCTGGCGCGTGTACGGAGCGGTGCGGCGGCATCGTGAGCCGCGGTGTGGCCCCCGGTTTTGACAGGCTCGGCCGGCGCGTCGATGCTATGGCCTTGCATGCGCGGAGTGCGTCGATGGGTCTGGCGGGGCTGGTGGGCAAGGCGGCGGTGGTGACCGGGGCGGCCGGCGGGATCGGCCGGGCGACGGCGCTGCGCCTGGCCGCCGAGGGCGCCCGCGTGCTGGCCGCCGACATCAAGGCGGACGGCCTGGCCGAGACCGCCGCCATGGCGTCCGGCGAACTCCATACCCTCGTTTGCAACGTCGCCGATGATGACGGGCCGGCGGCGCTGATCGCGGCCGCCCTGGCGCGGCTCGGCGGGCTCTCACTGCTGTTCAACAACGCCGGCATCGGCGGCTCCCACGCCGCGACCGACACGGATGACGCCGAGCTTGACCGCTTCCTCGACGTCAACCTGCGCGCCGTTTTCCGGGTTTCGCGCGAGGGCGTGAAGGCGATGGGC
>CAIWAJ010000199.1:0-2128 GCA_903910565.1 uncultured Rhodospirillales bacterium | reverse complement strand
GTACGCCAACGGCATGGATGGAACAAAAAGTTTTTTTGGTTCTTTTTGTTCACAAAAAGAACACCCTTCCTCACCGTGCTAGACTCACGCCGACGGAGACTCAGCCTCCACCACAAATGGTGGGGCCTGATTTTCGTGCTCCCCGTCGTCGCCTTTTTCGCGGTGTTCAACCTCTTCCCCACCTTGTTCGGCCTGTGGCTGAGCCTCACCGATTATGACCTGCTGAGCCCGCCGATTTGGGTTGGGCTTGATAATTTCCGCAACCTCGTCGCCGACCGCATGTTCCGTCAGGCGTTCGGCAACACGCTGGTTTTCGTGCTCGGCGCCACCGTGCCGGTCTGGGGCCTCTCGCTGCTGGCGGCCCTGGTGTTCGACCAGGCGTTTCGCGGGCGGGACGTGATGAAGGCCGCCTTCTTCCTGCCGGTGCTGCCGCCGGTGGTGGTGATCGCGGTGGTGTGGCGGCTTCTGCTGCATCCCAACGGGGTGATGACCTCGCTGACCGGCGGCTGGTGGGGCATCACGGAAATCCGCTGGCTGGCCGATGCGGCGCTCGCCCCCTTCTCGATGATCGCGGTGCATGACTGGGCGATCATCCCGTTTTTCATGATGATCTGGCTGGCTGGGCTTGCGGCGATTCCCCCCGAATTCCGCGAGGCCGCTGCGATCGACGGCGCCGGGCCGGTGCGCATTTTCTGGCATGTCGACCTGCCGCAACTGCGCTCCACGGCGGTGCTGATCGGCGCGCTCTCCTCCATCAACGCCTTCCAGACCTTCGCCCTGCAATACGTGCTGCCGAATGACCCGGGCGGGCCGGCCAACTCCACTTTGGTGCTCGGTCTGCTCGTGCTGAAATACGGTTTCCAGTATTTCCGCATGGGTGACGCGGCGGCGGTCTCGGTGGTGATGTTCGCGATGATCATGTGCGTCACCCTCGTGCAGTTGTGGTTCAACAGGCGTGCGTAGGCCGGTCCGCACCCTGATCGCGCTGGTGATGGCGATCCTCTTCGCCTTCCCCATCTGGTTCATGGTCAGCTCCGCCTTCAAGGCGGAGAGCGAGATCCAGGCCATCCCCATGCATCTCATCCCCTGGGAATTCCAGGGCTGGGCGCAATTCCGCCTTGCCGCGGACATCGCGCCGATGTGGACCTACTTCCTCAACTCCTGGCTCTACGCGCTCTCCCATGTCGGCATCACCGTGTTCTTCGGCGCGCTCGCCGGCTTCGGCTTCGCCAAATACCGCTTCCCCGGGCGCGGCCTGCTGTTCCTCGCCGTGCTCTCCACCATCATGGTGCCCTTCCAGGTCCTGGTGATCCCGCTGTTCATCGAGGTGAAGGCGCTGGGCTGGGAGAACTCCTACGCCGGGCTGCTGGTGCCCGGCATGATGAACGCCTTCGGGGTGTTCATGATGCGCCAATACGCCTCCGACCTCCCCGACGAACTCCTGGAAGCCGCCCGCGTCGATGGCGCGCATGAATTCCGCATTTTCCTGCAAATCGCCCTGCCTCTGCTGCTGCCGGCGCTGGCGAGCCTCGCCATCATCGTCTTCATCTGGTCCTGGGGCGCCTTCCTGTGGCCGCTGGTCATCGTGCAGGACAAGGCGCTCAACGTGCTCTCGGTCGGTCTCACCACCTACACCCAGCCCTATCTCGGCCAGCCCATGTGGGGCGCCGCGATGGCCGCCTCCACGGTGGCGACCATCCCGATCGCGGCGCTGTTCATTTTCTTCCAGCGCTATTTCGTGAAGGGCCTCACGGCGGCGGCGGTGAAGGGCTAAGAAAAAAGAGTCCAGTATGGGAAATTCCCCTTTCTGCGCGGATTTTTGTTAGTTATAAATCGCGCGTAGACATTTGGAGTGACAATTCCCTCGTGACCCGCCCGCCCGCCCCTTCCACCCCGCTGCCCCACGGCATCGCCGCCCTCATCGGCGGCATGCTGAGCGCGCTGCTGCACGCCCTCCTCGGGCTTGCCGCGCGCCGGGCCCACATGCGCGCGGGCGCGGCCACCTGGGTGCTGACGGCGGACCCCGTCTCCGAGACCGACTCGCTGTCGAACATCGAATGGCACGCCGTGCCCGCGCCGTGGCGCAACGCCCGGCTTCTGCCGGCCCGCCATGCCCGCGCGCGCGTTT
>CAIWAJ010000198.1:0-4123 GCA_903910565.1 uncultured Rhodospirillales bacterium | reverse complement strand
CGTGCCGATGTCTGGCCGCTCAAACCGCAGGGGGAACTGGTGCTGGGCGTGAAGATCGAAAGCCCCGAGGGCATCGCCAATTGCGAGGCCATTCTTGCAACGCCAGGCCTCGCCTATGCCGAAATCGGGCCGGGTGATTTGTCGCTCTCGCTCGGCTCGGTGAAGGTGCTGAATGATCCCTACCCGCCGCACATGAAGGCGGCGCGCGATCGGGTGCTGGCCGCCTGCCTCAAGAACGGCCTCGCTTTCCTCGAGGGCTGCTCGCCGGCGAATGTCGCCGGACGGATCGACGAGGGGGTGCGGGTGGTCGCCGGCAACAACCCGGAGACCGCCAAGGTCGGCCGTGCCCACCAGAAGCGGACCATGCCGGTATGAGCTGGAGCACCACCGCGCTGCTCCTCTGCGATTTGCAGAACGACTTCATCCACCCCAATGGCGCCTATGGCCGCGCCGGGCTGGGCAATGCCGATATCGCCGCCGTGGTACCGCGCCTCGCGCCGCTCGTGGCGGCGATGCGCGCGGCGGGCGGCTGGGTGGTGTCGACGCATTTCACGTTGGTGCCGGGCCGTGGCGGCGAGCCGTTCATCTCGCCGCATTTGCGCAAGCTGCGGCCTTTCCTCGCCAAGGGGGATTTCGTGCCGGGCGGCTGGGGGCATGCGATGGTCGATGAGCTCGGCCGGGCCGATATGGCGGTGGAGAAGGTGAATTTCTCCGCCTTCTACATGTCGCGCCTGGAATGGGTGCTGGCCCGCGCCGGGGTGAAGCGCCTGCTGGTGGCCGGGATCGTCACCAATGGCGGGGTGGCCAGCACGGTGCGGGACGCGCATGTGCGGGAGTTCGAGGTGACGGTGCTGGAGGATGGCTGCGCCGCCTTCGATCGCCAGGTGCACGACACCGCGATCGCCGCCCTGCGTCCGGTCGCCACGATTGCCTCCATCGGGGAGATATTGCGGGTTTTTGCCCAACCTGCCTGAAGCGCCTATGGTCGCGGCGCGTTCGGTCAGGGACTGGGTTGGTGTGGCAATGAGATGAATGGGTTAAGCGCTGGAGTCATCAGCTTTATTTGCCTCTTCGGCGCGGCGTTGTGCGGCGTCGCGGCGCAGAGGCGGTTTCCCGTGCTGGTTGAGCGCGGG
This sequence comes from uncultured Rhodospirillales bacterium, assembly GCA_903910565.1. GTDB lineage: Bacteria > Pseudomonadota > Alphaproteobacteria > Acetobacterales > Acetobacteraceae > CAIYPH01. Next base: position 2,990 of record CAIWAJ010000198.1, on the reverse strand, counting down.
CATGCGCAGTCCGCCGTGCAGCGCGGGGTCTGGATCGTCGCGATCATGGCGGGGATCCTGCTGTCCGCGATGACGGTCTACCTCAAGACGCATTTCGATACGGCCGATCGCGATGTGCGCGCATTCTCGTTCCAGATCGTCGATCTCGACAATGCGTTGCGCCGGCTCGGGCCGCCGGGCGATGCGTCGCGGGCCTTGCTGTTCCGCTATGCCGCGCGGACGATGAAGGATGTCTGGCCCGACACAAAAGTGCGCCTTGGCCCGGACGACAGCCATGCGACGCGCCTATATGCCGAGCTGGAGAGTTCGATCGCGCGCATCTCGATCGGCGGTGCGGTAAACAGCGACCAGATCAGCCACGTCCGCCAGTTGCTCGTCGATGTCGGGCGTGGGCGGTGGACGCTGGATGAGCGCTCCGGGCGGTCGTTGTCGCCGTGGATGGTGTCGTTGCTGGTGTTGTGGCTGATGGTCACGTTTGGGAGCCTTGGGATGTCGAGCCCGCGGTCCCGTATCGCGCTGGCGGGGCTCGGCATTTGTGCCGCCGTACTGTCGAGCGCGGTGTTTCTGGCGGTTGAGTATGCAGACCCGTATGAGGGCGTTATCATCGTCAGCAGCGAGCCGATGCGCAATGCGCTGTTCTCGCTGAGCGATTGACCCTTTTTACGGAGCCCTCCATGTCCCTCGATTTCACCGGCCGCCGCGTCGTCGTCTGTGGCGGCAGCCGCGGCATCGGCCGCTCCACCGCCCTTGGATTCGCCGCCGCCGGGGCGGACGTGTCGATCTGCGCCCGCGGCGCGGAGACGCTGGAGGCGACGCGGCAGGAAGTCGCGGCGCATGGCCATGTCGCGCACGCCGCGACCTGCGACCTCGCGGACGCCGACAGCATTCGTGCCTATATCGCCGGCGCGGCGGCGGCGCTGGGCGGGATCGATATCCTGGTCAACAACGCCTCGGGTTTCGGCATGACCGATGACGCGGCCGGTTGGGCGGCGGGTTTCAACGTCGACGTGATGGCCGTCGTGCATGCGAGCCACGCGGCCCTGCCGTTTATCGAGCAGGCGAAGGACGGCTGCATCGTGTCGGTCTCCTCGATCTCGGCCTACCGTTCCTCGCTGCGTGGCGCGCCCTATGCGGCGGTGAAGGCGGCGGTGGTGCAGTATACGACGTCGCAGGCGATGGCGCTGGCGCCGAAGGGGATTCGGGCCAACGCGGTGGCGCCCGGCTCGATCGAGTTCCCCGGCGGTACCTGGGAGAAGCGCAAGCAGGAGGGCTCGCCGGTCTATAACGCGGTGCTGAACGCCTGCAAGTTCGGCCGCCTCGGGCTGCCCGAGGAAGTCGCCGATGTCGTCCTGTTCCTCGCCTCGCCGATGGCGCGCTGGGTGACCGGGCAGACCATCACCGTCGATGGCGGGCAGTTGCTCTATAGCTGAGGGCGACGGGTCAGGGGTTGCAGATCGCGCCTTCCTGGCCCGGTCCGCTGATACCGGTGGTTCCCGCGTTCGGCCCGCCGGAGCAGAGGTCATAGTCATGACCGGCGCGGGCGGAGGGGACGCGGTAGTAATAGGGGCGGTTCCAGGGGTCGAGCGGGATTTTCTCGCCCTTGAGGTAGGGGCCGCTCCATGTAGCGGCCCCCGTTGGCCGTTCGCTCAAGGCCACCAGGCCCTGCTCGGTGGCGGGGTACCTCCCGACGTCGAGCTTGTAGAGGTCGAGCACGCCGCCGATCCGGTCGATCGATTGCCTGGCGACCGAGACCCGGGCGCCGCCGAGCTGGCGCAGCGCGGCGGGGGCGACGAGGCCGATCAGCAGGCCGAGAATGGCGATCACCACGAGGATTTCCAGCAGGGTGAAGCCAGCCTGGTATCGGCGGCTGCGGTTGGTCTCGGTCATGTCCACACTCCGGCAGCCGCCTGGATTCCACCGGCGGCTCTGCCGCCATGTTACGGGCGCGGCGGTGTAAATCCAAGCGCGGCGCGGGTGGCCGATGCTCGCTGAGCTTTCCGACACCGCGGCGGCCGGCCTGGTGGCGGTCGGGTTCGCGCCCTGCGCCGGGAGTTTCCTCGGCGTGGTGGTGGACCGCCTGCCGCGCGGGGCGCCGATCGCCGTCGCACGGTCGGCGTGCCCCTGCTGTGGCGCGACGCTGGGGCCGCGGGACCTGGTGCCGTTGCTCTCCTACGCGATGAGCCGCGGCAAGTGCCGGCATTGCGGGCAGCGGATATCGCCGTTCCATCCCGCCATTGAACTCGCCGCCACGCTGGTTGCGGTGATCGTGGCGGTGATGGCGGATAGCCCGCTGGACGTGATGGCGGGCTGTGGGCTGGGTTGGGCGCTGCTCACGTTGGCCTGGATCGATTACGACCATTACTACCTGCCCGATGTCATCGTCTTGCCCTTGTTGCTGGCCGGGCTCGGCATTGCCTGGTGGCGGGATGGCGAATTGCCGGTGGACGGGGCGCTCGGCGCGGTGATCGGCTATAGCGCGTTGGCCCTGCTGGCTTGGGGATATCGCCGTCTGCGCGGGCATGACGGGTTGGGCCTTGGGGACGCCAAGCTGCTGGCGGCCGGCGGCGCCTGGCTGGGGTGGGAGGCGCTGTCGCCGGTGATCCTGCTTGCCGCCGGGGGCGGGCTCGCGGTGGCGGGGGTGCTGCGCCTGATGGGGCGGCCGATCACCCGGATGACGCGGCTGCCGTTTGGTCCGTTTCTCGCCGCGGCGATATGGATCATCTATCTCGCCCAGACTGCGCTATTTCTGTTTTAGTTTCGAAAACGTAATAATTAAGACACGATTTCGCAGCACCGCCAAAGCCGGTTTGCGCCTTCGTCGTTCGCGCAAACCGATGATGAGGGCGGGCAGGGAAGGGGCTTTGGCCGTGTTTTCCAGCCGTGCGACCGGCCGCGGCGCGGCGGCGGTTCGGAGCGCGGGGGCGGTGGCGGGGGCGGGGGCGTGGGCGTGGGCGCGCGGCGCAGGACGCGGAAGGCGGGCGGCGCGCGGG
>CAIWAJ010000197.1:0-11994 GCA_903910565.1 uncultured Rhodospirillales bacterium | reverse complement strand
TATCCGGCCGGGCCGCTGTCGGCGGAGGATACCACGGGGCCGGTCTACACCGCCTCGCCGGGCGTGGCGCCGCGGCTCGCGGCGGCGCTGAACCATGCGCATATGCTGGTGTTTCATCTCAGGGATTCGAGCCCGGCGCATCTCCAGGCGCTGCTTGATGCGGGCTGGAGCACGACGGGGATCGTCACCCTCTCGCAGCTCGTCGCCTTCCTGTCTTTCCAGATCCGCGTCGTTCACGGCCTGCGCACGCTGGCCGGAATAGGAGCGTAAGCCATGACCGACCATACCCTGCACCAAGAAGGCCACGACGTTCCGGCCGTTTTCACCCAGGCGCAGCTGGGCTGGCTACCGTGGCTGGAGCCTTTCCCGGAGGCGGAGCTGACCGACCGGCACTGGGCCGGGCTGGTGGACGCCTCGCGCGCCAAGTCGCCCTATTTCATGCTGCTGGCGCGGGACCCGGATATTCTCGGGGCGCGCACCAAGACGGATAAGGACATTTTCTACAATCCGGAGGCCGGGCTGCCGCGCGCCGAGCGCGAACTGGCGGCGGCGGCGGCCTCGCGGCTCAATGGCTGCATCTACTGCGCCTCCGTGCATGCCCGCTTCGCCACCCATTTCTCCAAGCGCGGCGATGACGTGCAGCGGCTGCTGGATCTCGGCGTTGGCGCCGATCTTGGCCCGCGTTGGAACGCCGTCGTCGCCGCTTCGGTCGCGCTGTCGGAAACCCCGTCGCGCTTCGGGGAGGAGCATGTGGCGGCGCTGCGGGCGGAGGGGCTCGATCTCGCGGCGATCGTGGACGTGATCAACGGGGCGGCTTTCTTCAATTGGGCCAATCGGTTGATGCTGTCGCTGGGGGAGCCGGAATTGCCGAAGGGGTAGGGAAGGCTAAGTTGAACAACGAGACAGCGAGGCAGCGAGAAGGGGAGCCGGTAAACCTTTCTTCTCGCCGTCTCGCCGTCTCTGTGTGAACCTTCCTGATCGGCGCGATACCGCAACACCCACCAAGGGAGGAAGAACAATGTCCGAGAAAACCCTGCGCGAAAAAGGCGCGGACGTCCGCCGTGAGCTGATGGGCGAGTCCTACGCCGCCTCGCTGGAGCCCACCGTCTACGCCGACCCCGGCATGCGCGAATTCCGCGATCTCGCCCAGGAAATCGCCTTCGGCACCGTATGGTCCCGCCCGGGGCTCGATCTCAAGACCAGGGCGCTGATTTGCGTCACCTCGGATGTGGCGACGGGGCGCTATCCGGAGCTCGCGATCCATTTGCGCATGGCGCTCCGCCAGGGCTGGACGGAGGAGGAGATGCGCGAGGCGATCCTGCATCTCTCGGTCTATGTCGGGCTGCCATTGGTGCGGGAGGCGCTGCTGACGGCGCGCGATACGTTTGCGGCCATTCGCGGCGAAGCGTAGAGACGGCGCAACAACAGGAGACCCAGCATGTCCTACGATCCCGCCGGCACGTCGCTGCAACTGCGCTCGCTCGTCACCGAGGGGGGCGAATTGCAGGTTTCGCTCGCCACCGTGGCGAACCCCGTGCCTGGCGCCGATGAGGTGGTGGTGCGGGTCGAGGCGAGCCCGATCAACCCGTCCGATCTCGGCCTGCTGCTCGCCGCCGCCGACATGAGCACCGCGACGTCGGCCGGCGGCGTGCTGAAGGCCAGCATCCCGGCGCCGTTCATGAAGGCGATGGCGCCCCGCCTCGGCCAGTCGCTCCCGGTGGGGAACGAGGGGGCCGGCACCGTGGTCGCCGCCGGCGCCAACGCGCAGGCGCTGCTCGGCCGCAAGGTCGCCCTCCTCGGCGGCGCGATGTACGCGCAATACCGCGCCGTCGCCGCGGCGGATTGCCTGGTGCTCCCCGATGACGCCACCGCGGCGGACGGCGCCTCCTGCTTCGTCAACCCGCTGACGGCGCTGGGCATGGTCGAGACCATGCGGAGCGAGGGCCACACGGCGCTGGTCCACACCGCGGCGGCCTCCAATCTCGGCCAGATGCTGCAGAAGATCTGCCTCAAGGACGGCGTGCAGCTCGTCAACATCGTGCGCTCCGCCGAGCAGGAGGCCCTCCTGCGCGGCATCGGCGCCACCTGGGTCTGCAACAGCAGCGAGCCCGATTTCGCCGCCAAGCTGACCGACGCGCTCGCCGCCACCGGCGCCACCATCGCGTTCGACGCCACCGGCGGCGGCCGCCTCGCCGGGCAGATCCTCACCGCCATGGAAGCCGCGATCAACCGCAAATCCACCACCTACAACCGCTACGGCTCCACCGTGCACAAGCAGGTCTACATCTACGGCGGACTCGACACGCGCCCCACCGAGTTCAACCGCGGCTTCGGCATGGCCTGGGGCATCGGCGGCTGGCTGCTGATGCCGCTGCTGGCGAAAATCGGCCCGGCGGCCGCGGCCGGCCTGCGCGCCCGCGTGGTGGCGGAACTGAAAACCACCTTCGCCAGCCACTACACCGCGGAAATCTCGCTCGCCGAAGTGCTCGATCTCGGCGCGGTCGCGCAGTACAACGCCCGGGCGACCGGCAAGAAGTATCTGATTACGCCGCAAAAGGCGTAGGCAAGCGCTTCTTTTTTTGAAAAAAAAGACGGGGGCAGCGCTCTCGCGGATCGAAGCCGATCCGCTGCCGCTCCCGTCGCCGCTCCGCTTCGCTACGCGTCAGAGTTTTTTTGGTTATTTTTGTTCGCAAAAAGAACACCATCCCGACCCCGAGGGCGGCATCGGCAAAAACGCCGAAGTCCGCGCCACGTAGTCGGCATACCCCGGATTCTTCTTCATCAACCGCCGCTCCAGCAGCGCCGCGCCCATTGGCCCCATGATGAGGTAGCTGAGCAAGGCCGGCGCCACGATGGTGAGCAGCGCGAGCGGCCCGGTATCGAGCGCGATGAGGAAGATGCCCCATTGCACCAGCATTTCGCCGAAGTAGTTGGGGTGGCGCGAGTAGCGCCACAGCCCGCGGTCCATCACCTCGCCGGGTTTGCGCGGGCCGGCGCGGAAGGCCTTCATTTGCTGGTCGGCGATGATTTCCGTGAGCAACCCCGCCAGGCTCACCGCCGCGCCCAGCCAGGCCAGCGGCCCGAGCGGCCCGGCGGGCAGGGTGATGGCGACCAGCAGCGGCGTGGTGCAGACCACCATCGCCGCGCCCTGATAGGCGAAGACGGCGCGCAGGCTGTAGAGCGTGTAGTTGCGGCCCTGCTCGGTGATATGGGCGCGCAGCCGGGCGTAGCGCCGGTCCTCGGCGCCCCAGTTGCGCTGCCCGATATACCAGCCCAGCCGCAGCCCCCAGGCGGTGGCCAGCGCCAGGGCCAGCGTGGCGCGCGGCTGCCCGCTGGCGCCGCCGAGGTAATACACCCACCCCACCGCGGCGCAGCCGGGGCCCCAGAACACGTCGACGATCGAGCTGTCCTTCATCGCCACGCTGATCACCCACAGCCCGAGCACGAAAAACAGCGCCACAAACAGAATGCCGCGCTCGAGATGCGGCAGATACCAGGCGAATTGGTCCATCATCTCGGTGATCCCTACCTGTTGAAGCGTTCTTTGCGCAGCACGATCCCGGCCGCCTCGCGGTCCCAGGTATCGGGCGTGATGCCGTCCTCGCGCAGCAGCGCCTTGCGCACCTTGTTGGTCGGCGTTTTCGGCAGCGCGGCGATCGGGCGGATGAAGCGGGGCACCATGAAATGCGCCATGCGCGGGCGGAGATAGGCGATCAGCTCCTCCGGCGTCACCGTCATGCCCGGCCGTGCGGCCACGGCGACCAGGATCTCCTCCTCGCCATGCGGGCTCGGCACCCCCACGGCGGCGGCCTCCTGCACGGCGGGGTGGCTGGCCACCTCGAACTCCACCTCCAGCGAGGAGACGTTCTCGCCGCGCCGGCGGATGGTGTCCTTCAGGCGATCGACGAAATAGTAGTTGCCGTCGGCGTCCTTGCGGAAGGCGTCCCCGGTGTGGAACCACCCGTTGCGCCAGGCCCGCGCGGTGGCGTCCGGCATGTTGAGGTAGCCCGGCGTCATCGCCCAGGGCAGATCGCTGCGCAGGATCAGCTCGCCCACCGCCCCGGTCGGCACCTCGATGTCATTGCCGTCCACCAGCCGCGCCTCGATCCCCGAGCGCGGGCGGCCGCAGCCATATTCCACCGTGGAGTTCACCGGCGCCACCAGCGGCACCGAGACCTCCGTCATGTTGAACCCGGTCAGCCAGTCGAACCCGAAGCGTTTGGCGAAACCGATGGTGGCGCGGTTGATCGGCGCCATCGTCAGCATGCGCAGCGGGTTGTCCGCGTCATCCGCGCACGGCGGCGCCTTCATCAGGAACTCCGCCATCGCCCCGATCAGCCCGCAGGTGGTGGTGGAGCCGGTCTCGCGAATATCCTCCCAGAACCGCGCGGTGGAGAAGCTCTCGAACAGCGCGAAGGACGCTCCGGCCGCCAGCACCCCATGCACCGAGGAGGTGCCGCCGACATGGAACAGCGGCAGGTTCACCAGCATCCGGTCGCCGGGCCCGATATAGCCGTAGCTGCACCGCCCGGTGGTCCAGCTCTGCAAATAGGTCTGCAACACGCCCTTGGACGGCCCGGTGGTGCCTGACGTGTAGATGACTGACTGGATATCCCACGGCTCCAGCGGCGCCTCATCGGCGAACCCCGCGCCGCTCGGCACCTCGCGCACCACGCGCAGCCCCGCGGGCAGCGCGATCTCATCAAGCCGTCCGGCCAGCGCGTCATGCACGATCAGCAGCTTCGCCCCGGTATTCTCCAGTACATGCGCCAGCAGCCGGCCGCGATAGGCGGTGTTGATGGGGGCGAACACCGCGCCGAGATAGTTGATGCCGAACCAGGCGCGGATCGCCGCCGCCCCGTTGGGCAGCCACACCGAGACCATCTCCCCCCGGCCCACCCCCAGCGCCGCCAGCCCCGCGGCGGTCTGGCGCGCGATATCGCGCGCCTCGCCATAGGTCCAGGTCGAGCCGTCCTCGAACCGCGCCAGCACCCGCTCGGGGAACGCCGCCGCCGCCGCGTCCAGCATGTGGCGCAGCACGCAGTCCTCCCGCGCCGGCATCGCCGGATCGAACCATGGCGGATGCGGCATGCGCTGCTCCTTTCCTCCCGTTATCCGCAGCATAGACGCGCAATCAACGCCCCGGCTAGAGCTGTATCCGTGCCGTTGGAAGCACGGATACAGCTCTAGCTCTTTGTTCTGGCGAGCAACTTTCGCCGGACGGCGTTGCCGTCTGATCGGCTGTTGCTCTAGGCTGCCAGCAAAAGGAAACCGCCCATGCTCACCCAGTCGCTCGAAGACGGCGTGCTCACCCTCACCCTCAACCGCCCCGAGGCGCTCAACGCCCTCACCATCGCCCTCGTCCGCCAGTTGAACGACGCCACCCGCGAGGCCGCCCGCGCGCCCGATGTCCGCGCCGTCGTGCTCACCGGCGCCGGCCGCGCCTTCTCCGCCGGCGGCGACATGAAGGCGTTCGACAGCATCGATGACGCCGACCCGCTCTGGGTGAAATGGCGCGGCGACCCGGTCTGGGAAGGCCACCCCTCCGCCGCCGACCGCTTCGGCCGCGCCGCGGAATGCGCCCTGCTGCTCCACACCATGCCCAAGCCCACCATCGCCATGGTCCGCGGCCCCTGCGTCGGCGCCGCCCTCAGCCTCGCCACCGCCTGCGACTTCCGCATCGCGTCGGACACCGCGCTGTTCTCCTCCGCCTTCGCCCGCATCGGCCTGTCCGGCGAAATGGGCGCCAGCTACTTCCTCACCAAATCCCTCGGCGCCTGGAAAGCCCGCGAAATCCTCCTCCTCTGCGAGCGCATCGCCGCCCCCGAGGCGCTGGCCATGGGCCTGGTCAACCGCGTCGTCCCCGACGACGCGCTGCTCGCCGAAACCACCGCCCTCGCCCGCCGCCTCGCCTCAGGCCCGCCGCTCGCCTACCGCTACATCAAGGCCAACATCAACGCCGCCGAAACCGGGCGCCTCGATGATATCCTGATGCAGGAGGCTTCGAACCAGGTCGCGGCATTGCGCAGCGCCGACGCCACAGAGGCGATTGATGCGTTTCTCACCAAGAGAGTTCCAGGTTTTAAGGGAAGTTAAGCGGTTCTTTTTTTGAAAAAAAAGAACAAAAAAAACTTTTATCCGATTGATGCGGCGTCCTCCAGGGAGACACCGCAGCAAACGGAATAGAAAGTTTTTGCTTCTTTTTTCAAAAAGAAGCGCTTCCTTCCCTACTCATACATCCGCTCAATCACCCCCTCAAACCGCGCCGCAATCGCCTTGCGCTTCAGCTTGAGGGTCGGCGTCAACTCCGGGTCCTCCGCGGTCAACTGCACGTCGATCAGGTCGAACTTGCGGATCTGCTCGACGCGCGCCACGTCGCGGTTCACCGCGTCGATCTCCGCCTGGATCAGCCGGCGGATTTCCGGCAGCCGGGTCAGGCTGGCGAAGCTGGTGAAGGGCAGGTTGGCCGCCTGGGCGTGCTTGGCCGCCGCGTCATGGTCGAGCAGCACGAGGCAGGTGAGGAACCTGCGGCGATCGCCGATCACGATGGCGTCCGAGATATAGGGGCTGAATTTGAGACGCGTCTCAATCTCGCTCGGCGTCACGTTCTTGCCGCCGGCGGTGATGATGATGTCCTTCAACCGGTCGGTGACGATGAGGTTCCCCGCCCCGTCGAGCACGCCGACATCGCCGGTATGCAGCCACCCCTCGCGCACGGTGGCGGCCGTGAGGGCGGGCTGGTTGAGGTAGCCCTGGAACACGTGCGGCCCGCGCAGCAGGATCTCGCCATCCGCGCCCAGCCGCAGCTCGGTGCCCGGCGGCGCGCGGCCCACCGTGCCGGGCGCGATGGCGTCCGCCCCGTAGGAGGTGCCGTGCCCGGTGCACTCGGTCTGCCCATAGGCCTCCACCATCGCCAGCCCGAGGGCCGAGTACCAGCGGATCAGATCGGGCGAAATCGGCGCCGCGCCCGATATCAGCAGCCGCGCTTGCGCCAGCCCGATCATCTGGCGCACCCGGTTCAGCACCAGCAGCCTGGCCAGCGCCGCGCCGAACCGCAGCCCCGCCCCGGGCACCCGCCCGGCCAGCCTGGCATCGGCGGCGCGGTAGCCGAGGTTGAGCGCCCAGCGATAGCCGATCTGCCCCAGCGGCGTCGCATCCGCGATCGCCATCGTCACCGCGGCGTAGAGCTTCTCCCAGATGCGCGGCACCGCCATCATGATGTAGGGCGAAACCTCGCGCAGGTTCTCCGCCATCGCGTCGATCCCGTCGCCGATATTCACCACCGCGCCATGGTCGAGCGGCCGGTAATGCGAGAAATAGCGCTCCACGATATGCGACAGCGGCAGGAAGGAGAGCTGCTCGTCCCCGGCCATCCCCGGGCATAGCCGCTCCATCGCGCCCATCTGGAAGATGATGTTGTGGTGGCTCAGCATCGCCCCCTTGGGCGGCCCGGTGGTGCCCGAGGTGTAGATGATCAGCGCCGTGTCGTCGGGCCTGGCCTTGGCAACCTCCGCCTCCCACACGCCGGGATTGCGCTCGTCATGCACCCGCCCCAGCGCCAGAAACGCCGCGAAATCAATCACTTTCGGGTGGCTGAACGCATGCAGCCCCGCCATGTCCAGCACCACGACACGCCGCAGCCCCGGCAGCTCCGCCTCCACCGACAACACCTTGTCGAGCTGCTCGTGGTTCTCGACGAACACCACCGCCGCCGCGCAATCCGCGATGATATGCGCGACCTGCCGGGCCGCGTCCGTCGGGTAGATCCCCACCGCGACGCAGCCGATGCCCATCGCCGCGAAATCGATATAGGCCCATTCCGGCCGCCCCCCGGCCAGCACCGCCACCCGCTCCGCCCGCCCCACCCCGCTTGCCAGCAGCGCGCCGGCGGTGGCGCGCACCTGCGCGCCGTAGTCCGCCCAGGTGATCTCCTCCCAGATGCCCAGCCGCTTCCAGCGCATCGCCGTGCGCCCCCCGCGGCTCGCCGCCACCTCGCGGAACCAGGCGGGCAGGGTGCGCCTGCGCGACTGCAGATCGCTCACCATTGCTTGCGCCGCTTCCACCGCCGCGGCCCGGCCTCGGCCGCGCCCTCGGCGGAGATGCCGAGATAGAACTCCCGCACCGTCTCGTTCCCCCGCAGCGCCTCCGCGCGGTCCTCCATCACGATGCGGCCGACCTCCATGATGTAGCCGTAATCCGCCACCTCCAGCGCCATCGCCGCGTTCTGCTCCACCAGCAGGATCGTCATCCCCTCCTGCCGCAGCCGGGCGATGATGGCGAAAATCTCCCGCACCAGCAGCGGCGCCAGCCCCAGCGACGGCTCATCGAGCAGCATCAGCCTGGGCCTGGCCATCAGCGCCCGGCTGATCGCCAGCATCTGCTGCTGCCCGCCCGACAACTGCCCCGCCCGCTGCGATCGCCGGTCCTTCAGGATCGGGAACAGCTCGAACACCCGATCGAGATCCGCCGCGATCCCGCCCCGATCGCCCCGCGGCCAACTGCCGAGCGTGAGATTCTCCTGCACCGTGCGCGCCGTGAACGTCTCCCGCCCCTCCGGCACATGGCTGATCCCGGCGGCGACGATGCGGTCCGGATAGGCGCCGGTGATATCCGCGCCGGCCAGCACGATGCTGCCCCGCTCCGGCACCACCACCCCGCTGATCGCCTTCAGCACCGTCGTCTTCCCCGCCCCATTGGCGCCCAGCAGCGCCACGATGCGCCCCTCCTCGACCCCCAGCGACACCCCGCGCAGCGCCTGCACCGGCCCATACGCCGCCTCCAGATTGGCGATCTCCAGCAGCGCCACCCCCTAGCTCCCCAGATACGCCGCGACCACCGCGGGGTCGCGCTGCACCTCGGCCGCCGTGCCGATCGCCAGTTGCCGGCCGAAATTCACCGCCAGCACCCGGTCCGACACCGCGGAGACCAGCCGCATGTCATGCTCCACCATCAGCACCGTGATCCCCAGCACGTCCCTGATGTCGGAAATCCACACCCCGATATCGTCGGTCTCCTCCACATTCAGCCCCGAGGACGGCTCATCCAGCAGCAGCAGCTTCGGCTCGCACGCCAAGGCCCGCCCCAGCTCCACCATCTTGCGCACCCCATACGGCAACCCGCCGACCCGCGCGTCCCGATACGGCGCCAGCCGCAGGAAATCGATGATCTCCTCCACCTTGCGCCGCGCCTTCACCTCGGCGCGGATCACGCCCGGCAGCCGCAGCGTCTCCGCCAGCAAATTCGTGCGGATATGCACGTGCTGCCCCACCATGATGTTCTGCAGCACACTCCGATTATCGAACAACTCGATGTTCTGGAACGTCCGCGCCACACCGTGCCGCGCGATGTGATGCGGCGGAATCCGCGTGATATCCACCCCCTCCAGCAATATCGCCCCCGCGCTCGGCCGATAAATCCGGCTGATCAGGTTGAAGATCGTCGTCTTCCCGGCGCCATTGGGCCCGATAATGGTAAACACTTCCCCCCGCGCGACCGAAAAACCAATCCCGTCGACGGCGCGGATGCCGCCGAACTGGATGGCGAGGTCGCGGGCTTCCAGGAGGGGGCTAGACATGAGAAAAGCCGGGAAGCACTTCTTTTTGTGAACAAAAAGAAGCAAAAAAACTTTTTATTCCATTGGCTTCGCGCCCTCCCGGGAGGGAGCACAGCAAACGGATAAAAGTTTTTTGGTTCTTTTTTTCAAAAAAGAACCGCTGCCCTTCCTCCATCAATGCTTCACCAGATCCGCCGCCGCAATCCGCCCGCGCTTGAACATCCCGCGCCGGTAGAACGGATACAGCGAACACCACGCCTTCAGCCGCACCCAATACCCGTTCAACCCCCGCGGCTCGAACATCACGAACAAAATCACGATGATGCCGAACGCCGCCGTATCCAGGATCGGCAACTCCGCCACATGCTGCGGCAGCAGCGGCTTGGCCAGCAAGATCGCCTGGGGCAACACCACCACGAAAATCGCCCCGAACACCGCCCCATGCAGCGAACCCAGCCCGCCAATGATCACCATCATCAGGAACTCGACCGAAAGCTGGATGCTGAACTGCTCCGGGCTGATATAGCCGAGCTTGTGCGCATACACCGCCCCGGCAAACCCCGTCGCCGCCGCCGAGACCGCAAAGGCGATCGTCTTGAACACCGCCAGATTGATGCCCATGCACTCCGCCGCCACGTCCGAATCCAGCAGCGCCGCCAGCGCCCGCCCCGTCCGACCCCGCAGAATGTTGATCACCGCCAGCAACACCACCGCGAACACCGCCAGCGCCAGATAATAAATCGCCGTCCCGCTGCCCAATTTATGCCCGAACAACACGGGGTCCGGGATGTTCAGCCCGCGATTGCCCCGCGTCACCGATGACCAGCGGACAATCACCTCCTCCACGATGAACGCAAACGCCAGCGTCGCCATCGCCAGATAAATCCCGCGCATCCGCAGCGCCGGCAGCCCAACCACCACCCCCACCGCCCCGGTGCCCACCCCCGCCGCCAGCAGCGCCAGCGGGAACGGCACGCCCCGCACCAGCAGCACCCCCTCGACATAGGCACCCACCGAGAAAAACGCGGCATGCCCCAGCGAAATCTGCCCGGTGAAGCCGATCAGCAGCATCAACCCCACCGCCACCGTGCCATTGACGAACACGAACGTCGCCTGGCTCAGCATGTAATTGCCCGCCATCCCCGGCAGCGCCAGCAACCCCACCGCCAACGCCACATACGCCAGCATCGCCCCGCGATGCGGGAACAGCCGCATGTCGTCCCGATAGCTGCGCTTCATCGCATGGCGCATCGCTACACCCGCCGCGCCGTCTCAACGCCGAACAACCCCTCCGGCCGCAGCATCAACACCAGCAGCAACAAAATATACGCCGCCACATTGTTGAACCCCTCCGGCAAATACAAAACCGACAAGGACTCCGCGATCCCGATAATCAACCCGCCGACAATCGCCCCGGGAATCGACCCGAACCCCCCCAGCACCGCCGCCGGAAACGCCTTCAGCCCGAGAAACCCCATGTTCACATGCACAAACGCCACCGGCGCCAGCATGATCCCCGCCACCCCCGCCGTCGCCGCCCCGATCCCCCAGGTCAGCGCATGGATCGAACGGACGGGTATCCCCATGTAATACGCCGCCAACTGGTTCTCGCTCGTCGCCTGCATCGCAATGCCCAGCCGCGAAAACCGGAAAAACCCGAACAACCCCGCCACCAACACACTCGTCGCCACAATAATCGCGACATGCTCCTGGCTCAGCACCACCCCCCACAACGCCACCGACTTGCGCGAAAACGGTGAATCAAACGCCACCGTCTCCGGCCCCCAAATCACACTCGCCCCCGCCCGCAGCAAAATCGACATCCCCAACGTCACCATGATGATCGCCAACGTGCTCTGCCCCGCCAATGGCCGCAGCAACACCCGGTTCAACACCACCCCAATCACCGCCATCCCAACCACCGCCAGCCCAGCCCCCAGCCAATACGGCAAATGAAACACGTCAACGAACGTCAAACCCAAAAACGCACCCACCATCATCAACTCGCCCTGCGCGAAATTGACGATGCCCGTCGCCTTGAAAATCAACACAAACCCCAACGCCACCAAAGCATAAACACACCCCGCCGCCGCCCCACTGACAACCTGCTGCAGGAACTCTGTCAGCATGAGGGCCTCGGGGCGCCGAGAAAGGAAGGCCAGGGGCTCTGCCCCTGGACCCCGCTGGGGGATGATCCCCCAGACCCCCATTCGTTGAAGAGGTTCTGTTGGGAGGGAGGGGGCCAACTCGGAGGTTGCAACATCGGAGTAGGCCCCCTCCCTCCCAACAGAACATTCCTTAAGGCTCTATTCTCGTATTCTATGCGTAGGTCTGAATTGCGGCGTTGAGACATGCTCTTGGTGTTGGGTTGAGGCGGATGGTGGCGAGGTGGAACCACTTCAGGTAGCTGTCGAGGTATTTTGAGGCGACTCCGCGATGGC
>CAIWAJ010000196.1:0-5562 GCA_903910565.1 uncultured Rhodospirillales bacterium | reverse complement strand
TTCCTCGCCCAGGCCACCCCCGAAGCCAAACTCGCCCTCATCCGCCAGGAACAGGAAGGCGGCCGCCTCGTCGCCATGTGCGGCGACGGCACCAACGACGCCCCCGCCCTCGCCCAGGCCGATGTCGGCGTCGCGATGAACACCGGCACCCAGGCCGCCCGCGAGGCCGGCAACATGGTCGATCTCGACTCCGACCCCACCAAACTCATCGAGATCGTCGAAATCGGCAAACAACTGCTGATGACCCGCGGCGCGCTCACCACCTTCTCCATCGCCAATGACGTCGCCAAGTATTTCGCCATCATCCCGGCGATGTTCCTCGGCTTCTACCCGCAGCTCGCCGCGCTCAACGTCATGCACCTCGCCTCGCCGCAAAGCGCCATCCTCTCGGCGATCATCTTCAACGCCCTCATCATCATCGCCCTCATCCCGCTCGCCCTGCGCGGCGTCGCCTACCGCGCCATCGGCGCCGGCCCGCTGCTCCGGCGCAACCTCCTCGTCTACGGCCTTGGCGGCATCCTCGCCCCCTTCGCCGGCATCAAATTGATCGACATGCTCGTCGCCGCCTTCGGGCTGGCGTAAGGAGAACCCCCATGCTGCGTGACATCCGCCCCGCCATCGTCCTGCTGCTGCTGATGACCGTCATCACCGGCCTGGCCTACCCGCTCGCCATCACCGGCCTCGCCCAGGCCCTCTTCCCCCGCCAGGCCAATGGCAGCCTCGTCCTGCGCGATGGCCACCCCGTCGGCTCCGACCTCATCGGCCAGGTCTTCGCCGACCCCCGCCACTTCCACGCCCGCCCCTCCGCCACCACCGCGCCCGACCCCAAGGACGCCACGAAGACCGTCCCCGCCCCCTACAACGCCGCCAACTCCTCCGGCTCCAACCTCGCCCCCACCGCGAAAGCCCTGATCGACCGCGTCACCGAGGACGCCAACGCCCTCCACGCCGACTCCCCCGGCACCCCCATCCCCGCCGACCTCCTCACCACCTCCGCCAGCGGGCTCGACCCGCACATCTCCCCCGCCGCCGCCCTGTTCCAGATCCCCCGCATCGCCAAGGCCCGCGCCATCCCCGAAGCTACGCTCCGCGCCCTCGTCGCCGCCCACACCGAAACCGCCCTGCTCGGCCTCATCGGCGAGGACCGCGTCAACGTGCTCGCCCTGAACCTGGACCTCGATGCCGCGCGGTAACCCATGACCGACCGCGACGGCCGCCCCAGCCCGGAGGCGCTGCTCAAGGCGGCCGCGGCCGAAACCCGCGGCCGCCTGCGCATTTTCCTCGGCGCCGCCCCCGGCGTCGGCAAAACCTGGGAAATGCTCACCGCCGCCCGCGCCCGCCAGGCCGAGGGGATCGACGTCGTCGCCGGCGTCGTCGAGACCCACGGCCGCGCCGACACCGAAGCCCTGCTCGCCGGCCTCGAAATCCTCCCCCGCCGCCCCCTCCGCCACGCCGGCATCGAGGTCGCGGAGATGGACCTCGACGCCCTGCTCGCCCGCCGCCCCGCCCTCGCCCTCGTCGACGAACTCGCCCACACCAACGCCACCGACGACGCCGGCCAAGGCAGCCGCCACCCCAAGCGCTATCTCGACGTGCTGGAACTCCTCGACGCCGGCATCGACGTCTGGACCACGCTGAACATCCAGCACATCGAATCCCTCAACGACACCGTCGCCTCCCTCACCGGCATCCGCGTCCGCGAAACCGTCCCCGACAGCATCATCGACCGCGCCGATGACATCGAACTCATCGACATCACCCCCGATGACCTGCTCAAGCGCCTCCGCGCCGGCCACATCTACCTCCCCGCCACCGCCAGCCGCGCCCTCACCAGCTTCTTCACGCTGCGCAACCTCACCGCCTTGCGCGAGCTCGCGCTCCGCCGCACCGCCCAGCGCGTCGACTCCCAACTGCTCGACCATCTGCAATCCCACGCCATCCCCGGCCCCTTCGCCGCCGGCGCCCGCATCCTCGTCTGCGTCGCCGCCGACGCCGCGGCCGAATCCCTCGTCCGCCACGGCCGCCAGCTCGCCGACCTCCACCGCGCCCCCTGGATCGTCCTGCACGTCGAAACCGCCGCCGATCTCCGCCGCCCCGCCCCCGCCCGCGCCCAGCTCGACGCCGCTTTGCGCCTCGCCGCCCGCCTCGGCGCCGAAACCGTCACCCTCCCCGGCCAAAAAATCGCCGCCGATATCCTCGCCTACGCCAGCGCCCAGAACGTCACCGACGTCCTCACCGGCGCCCCTGGTCCCCGCCTTTGGTGGCGCGCCTGGCACCGCCCCCTCCTGCCCGATCTCATCGCCGCCGCCGGCGACCTCCCGATCCACGTCATGCCACGCCCCCCCGCGCCCAACGCCGCGGCCCAGCCGCTGCCCCGGCTCCCCCGCGCGTCCGGCCGCGACTATTTCGCCGCCGCCTCCCTCGTGCTCGCCGCCACCCTCATCGGCTTCGTCCTGCGCGAACTGCTCGAGGTCGCCAACATCGCCCTCGTCTACCTCACCGCCGTGCTCACCGCCGCCGTGCTCGGCGGCCTGCTGCCCTCCCTCGCCGCCGCCGGGCTCAGCGTGCTCGCCTTCAACTTCTTCTTCCTGCCGCCGCTCTACACGCTGGTCATCGCCGACCGCGAAAACGTCGTCACCCTCTTCTTCTTCGCCGTCGTCGCCGTCATCGCCAGCAACCTCACCGCCGCCGTCCGCGCCCAGGCCGTCGCCGCCCGCAGCCGCGGCCGCACCACCGAGGCGCTCTACGGCTTCAGCCGCAAACTCGCCGGCATCGCCACCTCCGATGACCTGCTCTGGGCCATCGCCTACCAGATCGCCGCCATGCTGCGCCTCCACGTCATCGTCCTGCTCCCGGGCGAAGGCGGCCTCGCCCCGCGCGCCGGCTACCCCCCGGATGACCGGCTGGAACAAGCCGACCTCGCCGCCGCCCAATGGTGCCACACCCACGGCAAGCCCACCGGCCGCGGCGCCGACACCCTGCCCGGCGCCCGCTGGCGCTTCCTGCCGCTGGCCACCGCCCGCGGCACCATCGGCGTCCTCGGGCTCGACCGCGACGACGATCGCCCGGATGACCGCGCCACCGCCCTGCTCACCCCCGAGCAGGAACGCCTGCTCGATGCCCTCGCCGACCAGGCCGCCGTCTCCATCGAGCGCGTCCTCCTCGCCGCCGATCTCGACCGCACCCGCCTCGCCGCCGAGGCCGACCGCATGCGCGCCGCCCTCCTCACCTCCGTTTCGCATGACCTGCGGACCCCGCTCGCCACCATCCGCGGCGCCGCCGAGACCCTGCAAACCTACGGCGACACCCTCGGCCCCGACGCCCGCGGCGACATGCTCGCCGCCATCTGCGAAGAGGCCGAGCGCATGGCCCGCTTCGTCGCCAACCTGCTGGACATGACCCGCATCGAGGCCCAGGCCGTCTCGCCCCGCGCCGAGCCGGTCGATCTCGGCGAGGCCATCGGCAGCGCCATCGCCCGCGCCGCGCCCCTGCTCGCCCAGCACCGCATCGCCACCGACATCGCCGCCGCCCTGCCGCTCCCCCGTCTCGATCCCGTGCTGTTCGAGCAGGTCCTGTTCAACCTGCTCGACAACGCCGCCAAATACACGCCGCAAGGCAGCACCATCACCCTCGCCGCCGCCCACGCCGAGGGCCACCTCGCCATCCGCGTGCTGGACGAAGGCCCCGGCCTGCCGCCCAGCACCCTGGCCAGCCTTTTCGCCCCCTTCCACCGCGGCGACCACGCCGACGGCCGCCCCGCCGGCACCGGCCTCGGCCTGGCCATCTGCCGTGGCTTCATGCGCGCCATGGGCGGCGATATCACCGCCGCCAATCGCACCGATCGCACCGGCGCGTGCTTTACGCTCACGTTGGGGGAGAGTGATGCGAAGCAGTAAGACAGAGCGAAGCAAGTTCTCCTTTTTTGGAAAAAAAGGAGCAAAAAACTTTTATCCACTTGCCGCGTACCGCTCCCAACCATCCCGCCCACGTACGCCAACGGCATGAAACGGAATAAAAAGTTTTTTTGGTTCTTTTTGTTCACAAAAAGAACACGCTTCCCCGCCTCCGATCGATGCAATAAGCGCGGTTGCACACCCCCGATTTGGCAACTAGTCTGCTCCCCCAAGAGAACAATAATCTCGGGAGAGACGCTAAATGCCACCAATCGAGACGCCGAAGGGCGCCAAGCTGCAAATGTTCATGTTGTTCATCTACATGGTGATCAACTTCGCCGACAAACTGGTCCTGCAGATCGCCGCCGTGCCGATCATGACCGAGCTGCATCTGTCGCCCGAGGAATACGGCGCCGTCGGCACCGCGTTTTTCCTCTGCCTCACCTTCGCCGGCCTCATCGTCGGCTTCCTCGCCAACCGCTTCCCCACCACGCTGATGATCACGCTGATGGCGCTCTCCTGGGCCATCGTGCAGTTCCCCATGGTCGGCTCGGTCGGCTTCGTCACCATCGTCATCTGCCGCATGGCGCTCGGCCTCGGCGAGGGCGGCGCCGCCTGGGTCGCCACCCACGCGCTCTATAAATGGTATCCCGACCACAAGCGCGCCATGCCCACCGCCTGGCTCAGCCAGGGCTCCGCGGTCGGCGTCGTCATCGCCGCCCCCGCGCTCACCTGGATCGTCGTGCACGTCTCCTGGCACGCCGCCTTCGGCGCCATGGGCGTCATCGGCCTGATCTGGACCGCCGCCTGGTTCTTCATCGGCAAGGAAGGCCCGCTGACCGACCCGGTCGCCACCACCAACGTGGCCGACCGGGTGCCCTACGGTAAGCTGATCCTCAGCCGCACCTTCATCGGCTGCACGCTCGCCCTGTTCTCCGCCTACTGGACCTTGTCCCTCGCGCTCACCTGGTTCGTGCCCTTCATGGTCAAGGGCCTCGGCTTCAGCCAGACCGTCGGCGGCAACCTCTCCATCCTGCCCTGGGCGGTCGGCGCCGCCACCGTCATCACCGGCGGCTTCCTCTCCACCGCGCTGGTCGCCCGCGGCGTGCCCAGCAAGCAGGCCCGCGCCATGCTCGGCACCCTCCCGCTCGCCATCGGCGGCTTCATCATGCTGTTCATCCCCATGGGCGGCTCTGACTGGGGCGAAATCGTCCTGCTGATGATCGGCACCGGCCTCACCGGCCCGATCTACGTGGTCTGCGCCCCCATGCTCGGCGAATTCGTCCCCGATTCGCAGCGCGCCGGCGTGATCGCCACCATGGGCTCACTCTACGTCTTCGCCGGCGTCATCGCCCCCTCGGTGATGGGCTACCTGGTGCAGCACGGCGCCACCATGCTGGATGGCTACAACAAAGGCTTCCAGTTCGCCGGAGCGCTGCAACTCGTGCTCGGCCTCATCGCCATGTGGCTGATGGCCCCCGCTTTCGACAAAGCGCGGGTGTTGAAGCTGCGCGCGCTGCCGGCGGAGTAAGCAAGCAAAAACGTTTCCATCCGTTTGGCTCGGCGCCTCCCCAACAGGCACCGTCCCAAACGGATAAAAGTTTTGGCTCTATTCTCGTATTCTATGCGTAGGTCTGAATTGCGGCGTTGAGACATGCTCTTGGTGTTG
>CAIWAJ010000195.1:0-3543 GCA_903910565.1 uncultured Rhodospirillales bacterium | reverse complement strand
CGATCAGCACCACCACCTGCTCGTCCGCCTCGAAGGCGTCCCACAGCTTGCCGCGCACGATGTAGTTGCCGATGTCATGCACCCGGGGGTCGCCGAGCTGGCCGTCACGCAGGCGGGACACGGCGTCGTATTCGTAGAGGCCCTGCTGCGCCTTGGTGGTGGACTTGATGTGCCACTCGATCAGCGGATGGCCGAGCGCCTTGGCGACTTCATGGGCCAGCACGGTCTTGCCGGTGCCAGGCTCACCCTTCACCAGCAGCGGGCGCTGCAAGGTGACGGCGGCGTTGACGGCGACTTCGAGGTCGCGCGAGGCGATGTAGCGATCGGTACTCTTGAACTGTGACACGCGGTCGTCTCCGGGTATTGTTGCCCATAGTTTCATGGGTTCGGGCGGGTTGGGCAAGTGCCCCGCTAAAAGCGGCGGATGTTCAGCCCCAGCACCTTCTCCGTCACCACCACAACGACGAGGCTCAGCAGCACGCTGAACGAGGAGACCGCCGCCGCCTCGGGCGTGAAATTGGTGCGCAGGTAGTCGTAGAGCTGGATCGGCAGCGTCGAGGTGCCGACTGATTTCAGCAGGAAGGACATCGTGAAGGTGTCAAACGAGATGATGAAGGCGAACAGGCAGCCGCCGATCACGCCGGGTTTGATCATCGGCAGCATGATGCGGCGGAAGCGCGCCATCCGCCCGGCGCCGAGGCTGCGGGCGGCGAGGTCCCAGTCCGCATCGAAGCTCTCCAGCGAGGCGGCGACGTTCATGAACACGAAGGGCAGGGTGATCAGCACATGGCCGGCGATTAGCCCCAGCATGCCCCGGGTGCCGATGCCGAGCCCGTAGACGAAAAACAGCAGCGCGATCGCCGTTAGCACCTCCGGAAGGAGCAGCGGCGCCAGCATGGCAATCCGCACCGCCTCACGGGTGCGCCTGGCGTAGCGCACCTGGAAAATCGCCGCCGCGGTGCCGATCACCCCGGAAATCGCGGTCGCCACCGTGGCCACCCAGAGCGAGGTGCGGATGGCACGCCAGAACACCTCGTTCTCGAAGAACACCCAGTACCAGCGCAGCGACAATCCCTGCGGCGGGAAGGTGAGGAAGGCCCCCGCATTGAAGGAGGCCAGCATCACCACCGCGATCGGCGCCAGCAGGAAAGCATAGACCACCCAGCAATAGGTGCTGAACACCACGCGCCTCATCGCCGTACCGCCCAGCCAATCCGAGTGGCCCGCTGGAATCCCACTACGCAGAGCCCGCCGACGACCGCCAGTATCAGCGCCATCGCCGAGCCGAACGGCCATTGGAACCCGTCGATCAGCGCATCCACCACCGAAACCGCCGCCGTTTTCACCCTGAGACCACCGATCAACGCCGGCGTGACGTAGGCGCTGATGGCAAGGATGAACACCAGCGTGCAACCGGACTGCACGCCTGGCAGCGACATCGGCAGCACCACACGGCGAAAGGCCGTGTTGCGCCCGGCGCCGAGCGAGCGGGCGGCCAGTTCGAGCTGCGGGTCGATCCCCTGCACCGCGCCCATGATCGGCAGGATCATGAAGGGGAGCAGCACATGGGTGAGGGCGATGATGATGCCGAGCCCGTTGTACATCAGCGGCAACGGTCCCTCGATCAAGCCCCAGCCAAGCAAGGTGCGGTTGATGACACCGTTATTGCCCAGCAGGATGGTCCAGCCATAGCTGCGGATGACGATGCCCACCAGCAGCGGCGCCAATACGATCCCGTAGCGCAGGCCGCGCATCGCGCCGGTGCCGCGGGCAAGCTGCACCGCGACCGGATAGCCCACGAGGAGGCAGGCGAGCGTGGTCGCCACGCCGATCCACAGCGTGTTGGCGAGTTGCTCAAGGTAGAACCGGTCGGAGAAGAATTTCGCGTAGTTCCCGAGCGTCCAGCCAGGTGCGTAAGGCACGCCGCTGCCGGGCACGCGCAGGCTCATCAGCACAATGTTGAGGTAGGGTACCACCAGAAAAGCCAGCAGCACCAATGCTGCCGGCAGGATAAGCAGCAGCGGCGCCTTTCTCATCCGAGCGGCCACAGCCGTGCCCACGGCACGTCGAACGAGACGGCATCTCCGACGGAGAAGCGCGGCGCGGGGAAGCCCTGTACGTCGATCACCGTCTCGCCGAGCCGCACGCGGTAGTCGATCAGCCCGCCTGAATAGGCGGCCTCCTCGATCACCGCCGGCCCGCCGGCGCTGAGCACAACCGCTTCCGGCCGCAGTGCCAGCTCGATCCGCTCGCCCGGACGGCCGGGGCGGGGCAGGGTGAATTCGCCGAGCGGGCATGAAACGCGGCAGCCCTCCGCGGTGGCGGCGGTCACCTCCGCCGCAATCACATTCACCCGCCCGACGAACTCCGCCACCGCGCGGCTCGCCGGCCGGTCATAGATGTCCTCGGGCTCACCGACCTGTGCGACCCGGCCGCCAAACATCACCACCACGCGGTCCGACATCGTCAGCGCCTCCGCCTGGTCATGGGTGACGTAGATCGTGGTGATCCCGACCCGGCGCTGCAGGTTGCGGATGAACAGCCGCATCTCGTCGCGCAGCCGCGCATCGAGATTGGCCAGTGGTTCATCGAGGAGCAGAATGCGCGGCTCGATCACCAAGGCGCGGGCCAGCGCCACGCGCTGCTGCTGTCCGCCCGATAATTCGCGCGGATAGCGCCCGCCGAGCCCCTGGAGCTGCACCATCTCAAGCACCTCGGCCACCTTGCGGGTGATCTCCACCTTGGGCCGCTTGCGCATTTCCAGCCCGAAGGCGAGGTTGCCTGCCACCGTCATGTGCGGGAACAGCGCGTAGTTCTGGAACACCAGCCCGATATCGCGCCGCTCCGCCGGCAGCCCGGCGACATCCTGCCCGTCGAACAGAATCTCGCCGCCATCGGCCTGCTCGAAGCCGGCGATCAGTTTCAGCGTGGTCGTCTTGCCGCAGCCGGAGGGGCCGAGCAGGGACACAAACTCGCCGTGCCCGATCGAGAGCGACGCCCCATCCACCGCCGCGATGGAACCGAACCGCTTGGTCAGGTTCCGCAGCGCAACTTCCGTCATTCGGCCGTGCTCAGCTAAACGTCTTGGTCCAGCGCTCGGCGAGCTCGCCCTGGTTCTTGTTCACGAAATCCCAATCCCAGGTCAGGATCTTCGCCATGTCCGGCCCGGATACCGGCACGTCGGCCTGCAGGTCGGGCGGCACGATCACCTTCGAGTTGGTCGGCGAGACGAAGAACTCGCGCATCAGCAGGCCCTGGATCTCCGGCGAAATCAGGAAGTTCATGTACTGATAGGCCAGCTCCTTGTCCGGCCCGTGCGCGGTGATATTCACCGACTGGTCGAACATCACCATCCCTTCCTCCGGGATGATGCAATCCACCGGCAGGCCCTGGCGGCGCAGGCGCGAGATTTCGCCGAAATCATAGGGTGCGACCGTAATTTCGCCGGCGGCCAGCGCGGTGGAGAGGTTGAAATCCACCTGGATGACACGGCCGAGCTTGCCCAACGCCGCGAACCCGGCATCGACGTCGTACTGGTCCTTG
>CAIWAJ010000194.1:0-1971 GCA_903910565.1 uncultured Rhodospirillales bacterium | reverse complement strand
TTGCGCGACGCAGGGCGGTTACCTAAGCTGCGCCGCACCATAGGCAAGGCGGGCGGTGCCATCAACCCACGCCATACCGCTAATGCGACGGATCGGTAAAGGGGACGCCCAATGAGAGAGTGCACATGAACCCGATTGTGGTGATCCCCTCGCGCATGGCCGCCTCCCGCCTGCCCGGCAAGCCGCTGGCCGACATTTGCGGCAAGCCGATGATCGTCCATGTGCTGGACCGCGGGCGCGAGGCCGAGATTGGCCCGGTGGCCGTGGCCTGCGCCGAGCAGGAGATCGCCGACGCCGTGCGCGCCGCTGGCGGCATCGCGGTGCTGACCGATCCGTCGCTGCCGCGCGGCTCGGACCGGGTGCACGCTGCGCTGGCCAATCTCGACCCGCACGGCCGGCATGACGTGGTGGTGAACCTGCAGGGCGACCTGCCGACCATCCCGCCCGAATATCTCCGCGCCGTGCTCGCCCCGCTGGAAGACCCGGCGATCGACATCGCCACCCTCGTCGCCCCCATCACGACGGACGAGGAAACCAACTCCCCGAGCGTGGTGAAGGCCGCCTGCGCCTTCGACAATGGCCGCGCCGTCTCCCCCGCGCTCTATTTCTCCCGCGCCGCCATCCCCTCGGGCGATGGGCCGCGCTGGCACCATATCGGCATCTACGCCTTCCGCCGCCAGGCGCTCGCCCGCTTCGTCGCCCTCCCCGAATCGCCGCTGGAGCGCCGCGAAAGCCTCGAACAGCTGCGCGCGCTGGAGGCCGGCATGCGCATTTCCTGCGCCCGCGTCGAACACGCCCCCTTCGGCGTCGACACCCCCGCCGATCTCGAGCGCGCCCGCGCGATCCTCACGCCCCGATAACCGGAAGTTCCCCGATCATGCCCGACGCAAGCCGCACCATCTCCTTCCAGGGGAGGCCCGGGGCCTACTCCGATCTCGCCTGCCGCAATGCCTATCCGGGCTGGACAACCCTGCCCTGCGACACCTTCGAACTCGCCATGCAGGCCGTCCGCTCCGGCGCCGCCGAGCTCGCGATGATGCCGATCGAGAACAGCCTCGCAGGCCGGGTGCCCGACATGCACCACCTCCTCCCCGAATCCGGCCTCTTCGTCATCGGCGAAGCCTTCCAGCGCGTCGAACACTGCCTCCTCGGCCTCAAAGGCGCCACCATCGAAGGCCTCAAGCGCGCCCACTCCCACCCCGTCGCCCTCGGCCAGGTGCGCACCATCCTCCGAGACCTCAACCTCGCCCCCATCGTCGAACTCGATACCGCCGGCTCCGCCGAACTCGTCGCCCAATGGGGCAACCCCGAAGACTGCGCCATCGCCTCCTCGCTCGCCGGCGAACTCTTCGGCCTCGAAATCCTGCGCCACAACGTCGAAGACGCCGCGCACAACACCACCCGCTTCTACGTGCTCTCCCGCACGCCGCGCGCCTCGCGGCCCGACGAAGCCGGGCTGATGACCACCTTCGTCTTCCGCGTGCGCAACGTGCCCGCCGCGCTCTACAAAGCCCTCGGAGGCTTCGCCACCAACGGCATCAATATGACCAAACTCGAAAGCTACATGGTCGGCGGCCAATTCTCCGCCACCCAATTCCTCTGCGACGTCGAAGGCCACCCCGAACAACCCGCCCTCCGCCGCGCCCTCGAAGAACTCACCTTCTTCTCCCGCGAAACCCGCATCCTCGGCGTCTACCCCACCGCCCAGTTCCGCAAAGACCAGGACACCGCCGACTGAACCCCAGGGGATCGGGGCAGCCAGGAAGGAAGGCCAGGGGCGCTGCCCCTGGACCCCGCTGGGGCCTGAGGCCCCAGACCCCCATCCGTTTAAGAGGGTATGAAGTGAGAGAGGGGGCCTTCTCGGTGGTTGCAACCACGGAGCAGGCCCCCTCTCTCACTTCATACCATTCCTTCAAATGGTCGAGGTCCAGGGGCTCGGCACGTCGCGCGAAGGCGCGCAACGGACCTGGC
>CAIWAJ010000193.1:0-3000 GCA_903910565.1 uncultured Rhodospirillales bacterium | reverse complement strand
GGGAGATGGTGCCGGTGGTCCAGCCCGACATGTGCGGGGTCATCACGATGTTGTCGAGGTGGTGGAAGGGGAGGGTGCCCGGATCGGACAGTTGCCCCGCGGCGGTGGGGTAGCGGTACCAGGTATCGATCACGGCGCCGCCGATCCGCCGCGCGCTGAGCGCGCCGAATAGGGCCGCCTCGTCGATCACCCCGCCACGCCCGACATTGAGGATCACCCCATCCGGCCGCATCGCCGCGAGGGCAGACGCTCCGACGATCCCGCGCGTATCGGGCAGCAGGGGCAGCGAGGCGAGGATGAAATCGGCCGAACCCATGAATTCATCGAGCCGATCGAGCCCCCAGGCGCGATCGACGCCCGCCATGTCCGGGGCCGAGCGGTTGCAGACATGGATGCGCATCCCGAAGGCCCGCGCCCGGATGGCGGTCTCGCGGCCGATATGGCCGTAGCCGAGCAGGCCGAGCGTGCGGCCGCGCAATTCGCCATGGGCGTTGCCGTCAAGCCCGGCCCAGTAGGTCCAGGCTCCACGGCGCAGATCGGCGTCGGCGCGGGGCAGGTTGATGGTGTGCAGCAGCAGCGCGGCCATGGTGTATTCGGCGATGGCGTGCTCGTGCTCGAACACGTTGCATAGGGTGGCGGCCTTCGGCAGGGCGGATTGGTCGATCTGGTCATACCCGGCGCCGACCACCTGGTAGAGGCGCAGCTTGGGCGGCAGCGGCAAACCGGCATCGAAGCGCACGCCGAGGATGGCATCGGCCTCGGCATAGCGGGCGCGCTCGGCGTCGGTGATCATCGGGTCGGGCAGCAGGTCGATCCGGTGCGGGCCATCGAGCAGGGCCGCGAAGCCCTCGGCGAAGGAGCCGGCGTTGGTGTCATGGAAAACGATGTTCATGGATGATCCCCCTAGCGCAGCACGTCGGCGGCGATGTCATGGAACAGCCGGGCCGGCAGGCTGCCGCCGGTGATGCCCTTCATCGGCGTGTTGTCATCGTTGCCCATCCACACGCCGATCACCAGCCCACCGACCCCGCCGATGAACCAGGCGTCCTTGTAGTCCTGTGTCGTTCCCGTCTTGCCGGCCACGAGGCGGCCGGGCAAAGCGGCGTCGGTTCCGGTGCCGAAGCGGACGACGGCGGACATCATGCGCACCATCATCGCGGCCTGATCGGCATCCACCACCCGAGCGGGTGCGGCGTTGGGCAGGACCACCGCGGCGTCGGAGCGGATGGACTCGATGGAACGGGGCGCGATCTTGAGGCCGCCATTGAAGAAGGTGGCATAGGCGGTGGTGAGTTCCAGCAGGGTCACCTCCCCGGTTCCGAGCGCGAGCGTGGCATCCTTCGGCAAGGTGGTGGTGATCCCCAGGCGTTGCGCCACCGCGATCACCGCTTGCGGCCCGCCGGCTTGCAGCAGCAGGCGGACGGCGGCGGTGTTGACGGAGTGGGCGAGGGCCTCCTCCAGCGTGATCGTCCCGCGGAACTTGCCCTCGTAGTTCGACGGGCTCCAATTGCCGAGACGTATCGGGCCGTCGAGCACGGTGTCGTCGGGTTTCGCACCTTTCTCGAGTGCGGCGAGCCAGACAAAGGGCTTGAAGGACGAGCCGGGCTGGCGGCGGGCGACCACCGCGCGGTTGAACGGGCTGGACCGGTAGTCCCGCCCGCCGACCATGGCTCGAACCGCGCCCGATTGCGCATCGAGCACGATGGCGGCGGCCTGGCTGACGCCGGCCCGCGCGCCGGGCCCGTCGATCAGGGCGGCGATGCGGGCTTCGGCGGCGGACTGCATGCGGGCGTCGAGCGTGGTGCGCACGGCGGCATCGGCGCCTGGCGGCAGAACGGCTTCCACCCGGTCGGACGCCCAGTCGGCAAACCAGCCGGCGGTGGCGGGGCGGGGGGGGAAGGTGATCTGCCCGGCGGCGACCCCGGCGAGTTCGGCGGTGATGGTCCCGGTATCGGCCATCGCGGCGAGCACCTCGCGGCCGCGGGCGGCGGCGGCGGAGGGGTCGACGCGGGGCGAAAATCGGCTGGGCGCGCGGGGCAGGCCGGCGATGACGGCGGCCTGCCAGAGGGTGACCAGGCGGGCAGAGACGCCGAAATAGAGCCGGGCGGCGGCGTCCACCCCCCAGGCGCCGGAGCCGAGATAGACCCGGTTGAGCCAGATCTCCAGGATCTCCTGCTTGCTGAAATGCTGCTCCAGCCACAGCGTCAACAGCACCTCCTGTACTTTGCGGCGGAAGGTGCGGGCGTTGGTGAGGAACAGGTTTTTCGCGACCTGCTGGGTGATGGTGGAGCCGCCCTGGACCAGGCGGCCGGCGCGGAGATTGACCATGGCGGCGCGGGCGATACCGATGAGATCAATCCCGAAATGCCCGTAGAACCGCCGATCCTCCACCGCGACGGCGGCGGCGGGGAGGTAGGCGGGCATGTCGGAGAGGCGCAACGGATCGCCGACCACGTCGCCGTAGGTGGCGAAGATGTGGCCTTCGCGATCCTCCAGCGTGAGGGAGGGACGGCGGGCGGCATCGAGCGCGGCTTCGGGGCGGGGGAGGTCCCAGGCGAACCAAAGGAGGAAGGCCGCGGCGGCGAGGCCGCCCCAGATGGTGAGGAGGACCAGCCATTTCAGCCAGCGGAAACGACGGCGCGGCGGGGGCTCATCGTCGGGTTCGTCGTAGTCCTCGTACTCGTCCTCTTGCTCCGCCGGTGGGCGCGGTGGGACGGGCGCCGGCACGTGGCGGCGTCGCTGGTCCGGCGCGATCTGTGGGGCGCGATACATGGCGCCTGTGTAGCGGATCGGGTGGCGTTGGGCCTAGCGGGTGTGTTTTTGCAATATGTTGCGATATCGGAACAAAAAGGGTATGCGAATGGGACCGCCGATGCGGTCCATCTGCCGCGAACTTCGCCGGGGTGGCGGGGCGCGGACGGAGCGGAGGAAGGGGGCGGAGAGCCAAGCCGGGGCGGTGATCGGGCCGGTATGGGCGGGCGCGGCGGCGGGAACGGCGGC
>CAIWAJ010000192.1:0-1560 GCA_903910565.1 uncultured Rhodospirillales bacterium | reverse complement strand
CCGGATGAGCATAATCTGCGGGGGGTGTTGTTGGAGGGGGTGGAGATGATGACGGGGGTGTTTTGGGATATCGGGGCGGCCGAGGCGTAGCCGGCTCAGGGTTTCCTGGCGACCACGCGCAGATAGTCGCCGTGGCCGAAAAAGGCCGCCAGCATGCCGGCGGCGATCAGGGTACGCCCGAGGCGCTCCGCGAGGCCACGGCGGAATTTTTGCCAGCGCGGTGCCGCGAGGCGCTCACCGCTGATCCCGGTCCACCAGCAATAGGTGCTGAACGGGTATTTCTGATCCAGGGAAACGATCTCGAACCCGGCTTGCTGCATGATCACGCGGATCGCGGATGGGGTGTAGCCCCAGATGTGCTTGGGCGTGTCGTAGCCTGGCCAGGCCGCGCCAAACAGCGTCGCGGCCCAGGAGGCGTGGTTGGGCACCACCAGGACCACCAGGCCGCCCGACGCCATGTGCTGTTTCGATTTCGCCAGCACGGCGTAGGGGTCGTGCAGGTGTTCGAACACGTTGTTCATGTAGACGCAGCCGACGCCGTCCGGCAGTTCCGCCGCCTCGGCGGTGCATTGCTGCAGGGTGATTCCGCGGCGTGCGGCGGCCGCACAGGCATGGCCGGAGGGCTCGCATCCCGACACGGTCCAGCCCGCGGCGCGGAATTCCGCCAGGTCGTTGCCGCTGCCGGCGCCGTATTCATAGACGACGCGCTGCGACGGCGGCAGGAATGAGAGCACGGAATGGTTGCGCACGGGCCAGAGCAAGATCCGCAGCGCCCAGCGCCAGCGCACGACAAACGCCGAACGCTCGTCGGGTGCGGCGTAATAGGTTTCGTAGACGAGCCGCTTGATGCGTTCGCCGCGCGAGAGTTACGAGGGCGTGGGGTCGTTGAACGGGGAATACGCGTCGGGGTAGAACTGGCCCATGGCTTCGATGACCGGGCGCGGCGACAGGCGCTCAAGGCCGCAGCCGGGGCAGCGCAGATAGGTGAACATCGCGCCGGTGACATCGTCGCGCGCGGTGCGGACGCGGTTGTGATCGGTGCGGCCGCAGAGGCAGGCGGGGGTTTCTGTGGCGTATTCGGCCGTGGTGCCAGTCTGCGTCGCGGCAATGCTCAAGACGATTCTCCATTGGAAATAACAGCGACGTTTTCTGTACCGCACCGTGCCGGGCACCGAAACGGTGGCTATCAGCGCGAGAGGCAATTGCGGCAATCCGCTCTCTAGAGTCTGCTGAATCCCATTTGAGATCGCCCTCCAACTCGTCCAACAGCTTCTTCTGAACTCGTTGCTGTTCCTTATTTATTGTCGCAAACAAGACCGCCTCATCGGTAACGGAAACCCCCTCAATTGCAACAAAAATTAGGGCCGGCTCTTTTGTGCCCTCAGAAATTACCGCACATCCGAAAAGACGGTGCTGACCATCGACAACCTTAACCCGGATTTCCCGGATGAGTGCGGATTTCCTTGTACAGGAGGGCCGAATCTGGCATGAATATCAGTGTGTTGTGGGCGATGAGGAATCGCGAGGATGGAACACCCAACGGGTGAAGCTGATGTCGGG
>CAIWAJ010000191.1:0-9348 GCA_903910565.1 uncultured Rhodospirillales bacterium | reverse complement strand
GCTCGATCCAGATACGTTGTAGCTCTGAATTCATCTGCTCGCGCGTCATCGCGTCGAGCGCGCCGAACGGCTCGTCCATCAGCAACACCGAGGGATCATGGATCAGGGCGCGCACCAAAGCGGCGCGCTGCTGCATGCCGCCCGAGAGCTGGTTAGGCAGATGGTGCTCGAAGCCCTGCAGGCCGACCAGCTTCAGCAGCTCCATCGCGGTGGCCCGCATGCGCTCGCGGCCGAGCTTCTGCACGTCCACCGGCAGCAACGCATTGTCGAGCACGGTGCGCCAGGGGAACAGCACCGGGGTCTGGAACACCACGCCGATATCCTTGCGCGGCCCGGCGATGGGAGAGCCACCCAGCAGCGCCGCGCCCTCGGTCGGCGGCATCAGGCCGGCGAGAATGCGCAGCAGGGTGGATTTGCCGCAGCCGGAGGGGCCGACAATGGCCACCAGCTCGCCCTCGGCAATGGAGAGATCAATTGCCTCAAGCGCGGTCACGTCGGTGCCATAGCGCTTGGTCAGGCCGCGCACGGCAATATGGTCGCGCGTCCGGGAGTGATCGGCGGTGCTCAAGCGCTAGGTTCCTCCTTTCCGGCGACCCTACCGGCGCGGCGGTAAAATCCGAAGGGGTAAAATCCGCATCGCGACCTGACGCGCGCACGATGATGTGCGCGACGAAATCGCATCGCTGATCTATAATGAGCCATCACCCCTGGCCACCCACCAGCGGGTGGTCGGACGGCCTTAAGGCTGTGTTGATCGCGGGCGCCCACCCTGGCGGCCGCTACCCATGACCTTGAACGACTGGATAAACGATGACTGGGACGACACAATGAAGAAGGATTGGTTCACGACCTTCCTGCCGGTCTGGATGTGGGGCGCAATCGCCTGGATCACGGTCGGCTTCATTGAACTGCCAGACGCGTACCGGTCACCGCTGTTCGGCCGTACCAACGCAATTTACCTCGGGAGGAGCTACGAGGCCACCGAACTGGATTACGCAGTCCTCTGGCGCCTGCTCGTGGTGCTTGGGGTGCCGAATCTTGTGCTCGTTGTCGCGCTCGCCATCGCTGGGTATCAGCACATCCGTGCCAAACCGAAGAACATCCGCGAACCCTCGCGCGGCTGATCCACCGACGATCGCCGCACTTACGTTGGGCGGTGCACCACCGTCACCGCCGTGGCCGGTGGCGGCGGCCGCTGGTGCAGGCGGATGCCCTTGGCGATGATTTTCAGCGCCTCCCAGTGAATACCGCCGACCACTTTCAGGGTCAGCAGCGGGTGCCGCAGGAACGTCGCCAGCAACGCCCGGTTGGATACTTCCTGCCGCTCCCCGGCGAAATTGGCCGTGATCATGGTGCCCTCGGCATCACTGCCGCGCACTGTCACCGAAACCGTGCCGGCCGGCGGGTGCAGCGCGAAATCGTAGCGCATGTCCATCGCCATGAAGGGCGAGACATAGAACGCCTTGGCGCAGCTCTGCCGGACCGGCCGCGCCGCGGGGTCGACCACCTCGATGAGGTAGGAGTGGCGCTGTCCGAAGGTGTTGTTCACCTCGTAGAGCACCGCCGCGAGCCCGCCATCCCCGCGGTGACAGAAATAGGTCGTCAACGGGTTGAACACGCATCCCAACACCCGCGGGTAGCACAGCATCTCGATCCGCCCGCCGGCGGCGATCCCGGCCTCCGCCAGGCGATCCGCGATCTGCGCCTTGAGTGGCCGGGCGGAGCCATCGCCGTGGTCGCGCGCGTGGAAGGACAGCAAGTTGAAGCGGCCGACCGAGAACCAGCGGAACCGCCGATCCAGGGCATCGAGCTCATCGAGATCGATCAGCATCGTGTAGACGCGGTAGGTCAGCGCATGCCGGCGTGGCCGCGTGCGGGCATGGGTGACGCGCCCGGTGTAGATGGCGGAGCGCAGGCTCATGCCAGCGTATCCTCCAACCGGCGCATCCGGGCCGGCGGGCAGTGGATGCGGCCGGAATCATCGGCCACCGTCCATGGCCGGCGAACCCCGCCGATCGCCTCCGCCACCGCGAGCCCGGCCTGCAACCCGTCCTCGTGGAACCCGGCGCCGAACCAGGCCCCGGCGAACCAGGTGCGGCGCACACCCTGGAGCGACCACAACTCCCGCTGCGCCCGCAGCGCCGCCACGTCGAAAGCCGGGTGGTTGTAGCTCGTCTCATGCAGGATGGCGCCCGGTGCCGGCGCGCGCGCGGGGTTGAGGGTCAGGAACAATGGCCGACCCGGCAGGGACTGCAGATGGTTCATCCAATACGTGACGCAGGGCAGACCGTGATCCGCCCCGCCGGCGGTGCGGCCGAGATAGGTCCAGCTCGCCCAAACCCGCCGCCGGCGCGGCATCAGGCTGGCGTCGGAATGGAGCACGGCACGGTTCATGCTCGGCCGGAACGCCCCGAGCAGCGCCCGCTCGGCGCCGCTGGCATCCTCCAGCATGGCGAGCGCCTCATGCGCATGGCTCGCGATCACCACCTGGTCGAACCGCCGCGCCTGGCCGGAAGCATCGATCACCGTCACCCCCTCGGCGTCGCGCCGGATCGCGC
The DNA here is from genome assembly GCA_903910565.1 of uncultured Rhodospirillales bacterium. Taxonomy (GTDB): domain Bacteria; phylum Pseudomonadota; class Alphaproteobacteria; order Acetobacterales; family Acetobacteraceae; genus CAIYPH01. The sequence continues at coordinate 6,790 of CAIWAJ010000191.1, read as the reverse complement.
GAACCGGGCGATCGGTCACAATCCGTCCGGCGAGCGGGGCCGCCACGCGGCTGACATAGGCGTGCGACCCGCCGGTGACGGTGCGCCACAGCGGCCGGTCATCCACCTGCAGCAGCCCATGATTGTCGCAGAAGCGCAGGAAGGCGGCCGCCGGGTAGTCGCGCATCTCGGCGCAGGGGGTCGACCATATCGCGGCGGCCATCGGCAGCAGGTGATCGTGCTGGAAGGCGGCGGAATAGCCATGCCGGTCGAGATAGGCGCCGAGCGGCTCCATCGTGTCCCACAACTCCGCGATATGCCCCGGCGCACTGCGATAAAAGCGCAGGATGTCGCGGACCATGCGGATGAAGCGCGGGCGCACGAGGTTGCGATACTGCGCGAACAGGCCGGGGATGTTGGTGCCGTTATATTCCAGCCGCCCGCCATCGAGCGACACCGCGAAGGACATGTCGGATGGCTGGGTGGCCACGCCGAGGTGGCTGAACAGCGCGGTGAGGTTGGGATAGTTCAACTCGTTGTAGACGATGAACCCGATATCGACGGGAACCCCCTCGGGCGTGGTCACCGTGCGGCTATGGCCGCCAATCCGAGGCGCGGCCTCATAGACCGTCACATCATGCCGCCGGGCCAGCAGCCAGGCCGCCGACAGACCGGCGATACCGCTGCCGATCACGGCGATGCGTTGCCCGGTGCCGTGTGGTGAAATCTGGCCGTCGCCGTGATAGTCCATACGTCGTGATGCCCCGCTCGAGTCCGGCTTGCGGTTCGCCCGCCCGCCGTGATGTCATCGTCTATACGTGGCGGGACCGCACATGGATGACCGCGGCGGAAATTATCGCCTGTCGTCATCCAGCGCGCGGGTTGTGCCGTATAGGATGCATGCATGAAGGATTTTTCCACCGGCTCGCCGCGCCCCCGGCGCTCGCGCATCTGAGCATGGCGGGCAACAGTCCCGGCGCCGGCGATCTCGCCACGCATATCCGCCGCGTCGCCGAGGCGCAGGACCGCCGCGCCTTCGCCGCGCTGTTCGAGCACTTCGCGCCCCGCGTGAAGAGCTACATGCTGCGCCTCGGCGCCACCGCCGCCCAGGCCGAGGACCTCGCCCAGGAGACCCTGCTGACCCTGTGGCGCAAGGCCGGGACCTTCGATCCCGCCCGCGCCGGCGCCGCCACCTGGGTGTTCACCATCGCGCGCAACCTGCGCATCGACGCCATCCGCCGCGAACGCCTGATCGAACCCGGCGAGCCGCCGGAGGATGCCGAGGCGCCGGACCCGCGCGCCGACACCGTCATGGAGTCCGATCAGGCCGAGCGCGGCCTGCGCGCCGCCATCGCCGGATTGCCCGAGGAGCAGGCGATGCTCCTTCGCATGTCATTTTTCGAGGATTACGCCCATGGCGACATCAGTGCACGGCTCGGTATGCCCCTCGGCACCGTGAAATCGAAACTGCGCCGGGCGATTCTGCGCCTGCGCGAGGTGCTGGAGGATTTCGCATGAGCGCCTCGCATCACCCCTCCGAAGAAATCCTCCTCGCGCACGCCGCCGGCGGGCTCGACGAAGCCTATCGCGCGGTCATCGCCACCCATCTCGCCGGCTGCCCGGCCTGCCGCCAGGCCGTGCGTTTCGCCGAATGCGTCGGCGGTGATGTGCTGGACGCCATCGAGCGCGCGCCGATGGCGGCGGATGCGCTGGACCGCGCCATGGCCCGGCTCGACCTGCCCGAACCGCCACCCCCCGCGCGCCCAACGCCGCCCGCGAGCATGCCGCCCACCCTGGCCGGCTACTCGTTCGGCCGATGGCGCGGCATGGCGCCCGGCCTCGCCGTCGCCACCCTGCTCCCCCCCGCGGGCGAGCGGGCCGGGCTGCATCTGCTGCGCATCAGGCCGGGCATGCGCCTCGCCGACCACGGCCACCGCGGCCTCGAACTCACCGCGGTGCTGCAAGGGGCGTTCAGCGATCGCGGGCGGACCTACCGGCAAGGCGACGTCGCCGAAACCGACGAGGATGACGGCCACGCGCCGATCGCCGTCGGCGAGGAGACCTGCATCTGCCTGATCGCCCTCTCCGGGCGGCTCCAGTTCCGCCACTGGGCATTCCGGCTGCTGCAACCGCTTATCGGCTTCTGATGTCCGCCTCGTCAGCCACGCCGGTCGCCCTCGCGCGGCCCCGCCTGCCCGGCGCGATCGACCTCATCAACGCCCTGGCGCCGCGGCGCCGCGTGCGAATGGTCGGCGGCCTGTCCTACGGCGAAGGCCCGCGCCATGGCGTGGACATCTATCTGCCCGCCGCTCCCTCGCACCCAATGCCCGTCGTCGTCTTCTACTACGGCGGCGGCTGGGAAGAGGGCGAGCGGCGCGACTATCGCTTCGTCGGCGCCGCCCTGGCCGCCCGCGGGGTCATGGTGGTCGTGCCGGACTACCGCCTCTACCCCGAGGTCGACCACGCCGGCTTCCTTGCCGACGGCGCCGCCGCCCTCCACTGGGCCCGCGACAACGCCCCGCTGCATGGCGGCGACCCAAGCCGCATCGTGCTGATGGGCCATTCCGCCGGCGCCTATATCGGCGCGATGCTCGCCCTCCGCGCCCAACCCGGCGGGGTGGCGGGGCTGATCGGCCTCGCCGGCCCCTATGACTTCACCCCCGACACCCCGGCCCGTCACGCCATGTTCCCCGCCGACGACGCGCTGGCGGCGGTGATGCCGGTCAATCTCGTGCACGCAGGCGCCCCGCCCGCTTTGCTCGCCGCCGGCACCCGCGATCGCACCGTGCTGCCGCGCAACAGCATCCGCCTCGCCGAGCGCCTGCGCGCCGCCGGCGTGCCGGTCGCGGAGCGGCATTATCGCGGCCTCGGCCACAAGCTGGTGCTCGGCGCCCTGGCCCGCCCGCTCCAGGTCGCCGCCCCGGTTCTGGCCGACTGCCTGCGCTTCATCGCCGACCCAGGCGCGGCATCATGACCCTCTCTGGCCTCGCCGCGCTGGCCGGCGGCGAATTATTCGCCGTCATGTCCCTCGCCTGGATCGCCCAGCGGATGACCGGCAATTCCGGCTGGGTCGATGTCGCCTGGTCGCTGGCGACCGGCCTGGCCGGCGTCACCCTGAGCCTGACGCCGCTCGACGGCGGCGTGACCGGCACCCGGGCCTGGGTCGTCGCGGCGTTGGTTGCCGCCTGGTCGCTGCGGCTCGGCGGCCACATCGCCCTCCGCGCCGCGGCCGGCATCGAGGACCCGCGCTACGCCGCCCTGCAGAAGGAATGGGGCGCGCAATTCCCCGCCCGCCTCTACGGTTTCCTCCTGCTCCAGGCCCTCGTCGCCTTCGGCCTCGCCGCCGGCATCGGCCTCGCCGCCCGCAACCCCGCCGGGTTCGGGCCGCTCGATGGCCTCGCCATCCTCGTGCTCGCCGCCGCCATCGCCGGCGAGGCGGCGGCCGACGCCACATTGCGCCGCTTCAAGGCAAACCAAGCCAATCGCGGCCGCATCTGCGATGCCGGGCTTTGGGCCTGGTCGCGCCATCCCAATTATTTCTTCGAATGGCTCGTCTGGGTCGCCTACCCGCTCTTCGCCCTCTCCGGCGCCTGGCCCTGGGGCTGGCTCGCTTTCGCCGCCCCCGCGCTGATGTACTGGACCCTGCGCCACGCCTCCGGCGTCCCGCCGCTCGAGACCCACATGCAGGCCCGCTACGGCACCGCCTGGACCGAATACGCCGCCCGCGTTCCGGTGTTTTTCCCAAGGATCCCCCTGGCATGACCCTGATCACCGCCGCCACCGGCCTCGCCGAGCGCCTCCCTCTGCCCGACAGCCTGACCCGCTGGGGCATCTCCCGCCTGGTCGACACCACCGCCATCAAGCTCGCCGCCGCCCCGCCGGACGACGCCGCCTTCGCCGCCGCCATGGCCCAGCGCGCGGTGGCCGAATTCACCGCCGATGCCAACGCGCAGCACTACGAAGTGCCGGCCGCCTTCTTCGATCACGTGCTCGGCCCGCGGAAGAAATACTCCTGCTGCCTCTACCGCTCCCGCACCACCACGCTGGCCGAGGCGGAGGAGATCGCGCTGGGCGTCACCTGCGCCAATGCCGGCCTCGCCGACGGCCAGCAGATCCTCGAACTCGGCTGCGGCTGGGGCTCGCTGTCGCTGTGGATGGCGGAAAAATACCCGGCCGCCCGCATCACCGCGGTCTCCAACTCCAACTCCCAGCGGGAATACATCACCGCCCAGGCCGCCCAGCGTGGCTTCGGCAACCTCACCGTCATCACCGCCGATATGAACGACTTCGCCATCGATCGGCGGTTCGACCGCGTGGTCTCGGTCGAGATGTTCGAGCACATGGCCAACTGGCGCGCCCTCCTCGGCCGCGTGCGTGGCTGGCTGGCGCCCGAGGGCCGCGCCTTCATCCACGTCTTCACCCACCGCACCCAGCCCTACCGCTTCGACCCCACCGACCGCGAGGACTGGATCGCCCAGCATTTCTTCACCGGCGGCGTCATGCCGAGCCACGGGCTGATGCACCAGTTCGCCGATCTGCTGACGGTCGAGGCGGAGTGGCAGTGGAACGGCATCAACTACGCCCGCACCGCCGAGGACTGGCTGGCCAACATGGACCGCAACGCCGAGGCGATCGCCCCCATCCTACGCTCCGTCTACGGCCGTGACGCGGCCCTGTGGACGCGGCGCTGGCGCATGTTCTTTCTCGCCACCGCGGGCCTGTTCGGCCATGACGCGGGGCGGGAATGGGGGATCAGCCACTACCGGCTGGCGCCGGCGTGAAAAGAAAGCAAGCGCTTCTTTTTGAAAAAAGAAGCAAAAACTTTTTGTCCGTTTGCCGTGTACTCTCCCCGTCACGCGCGATGCCAAATGAGTAAAAGTTTTTTGGTTCTTTTTTCCAAAAAAGAACCGCTTCCTTCCCTGCTTCCCGAAGACCCCCTGGCCACCGCCGCCGGCAAACTCGGCCTTTTGCTGGCCGCCAACCAACCCTTCTACCCGCTCTACGCCGGCTGGCTGACCGGCGTCTGGACCTGGCAATCGGCCGCGGTGCTATGGGTGATGCCGGTCTTCGCCGCCGTCCCCCTGCTCGCCCGGCGCAGCGCGCTTGCCGCAAGGCTGCTGCTGCCCGTGGCGGGCATCGCCAATACCGTGCTGATGGCCCGACTGCTCGGCCCGCAAGCCGGGCTCGACTATCTGCTCATCCCCTGCGCGGCCCTCGGCGCAATCCTGTTTCGCGCCACGGAGCGCAAGGCGATGCTGGCGGTGGTCGGCCTCGCCTTGGCCGCCTGGCTGCTGGCGGATGGCCCGCCGGGCGTCTTGTTCGATGCGGCGGGCTACGCGGCGCTCCGGCGGATGAACGCCATCAGCGCCATCGCCTTGTGCGGCCTGATCGGCTGGCTCACGCCGCGGGCGGCGCCTTTGCTTCCGCCTCGCGCTTGAGGGCGCGGTAGCTGCGAGCGCTGAACGGCAACATGCTGAGATAGAGGATGCCGCCCAGCGCCAGCGCCCCCCATGGGTCGGCCACCAGGATCGCCGCGTAGAGGCCGATGCCGAGCATGGTCGGCAGCACCAATTCGCGGCGCATCTTGAAGTTCTTGAAGTTCCATACCGGCAAGGTTGAGACCAGCAGCAGAGCGGTGCCGATCAGCACCGCCGCGCAGACCACCGGGGCATGCACGATGGCGAACAGCCAGTCCCACCCCATCGCCTTGGCCTCGAGCCCGGTGAACAGCGGGAACAGCACCAGCCCGGCGCCGGCGGGGGCGGGCACGCCGGTGAAGAAGTTGTAGGTATAGGCCGGGTGCGGATCGCCATCGATCGCCGCGTTGAAGCGGGCGAGCCGCAGCGCCATGCAGACCGCGAACATCAGGCAGGGCACGAAGCCGAAGCCACCGGCGGTTTGCAGCGTCCACAGATAGAGGATGAACGCCGGCGCCACCCCGAAACACAAGAAATCCGCCAGGCTGTCGAACTCGGCGCCGAAGCGCGAGGTCGCCTTCAGCAGCCGCGCGATACGGCCATCGAGCCCATCGATCGCCGCCGAGACCAGGATCGCCACCGCCGCCGCGCCGAAGCGCCCTTCGAGCGCGAGCCGCATCCCCGTCAACCCCGAGCACAGGCCGAGCATGGTCAGGATGTTCGGGATCATCCGGTTGAACGACGGCCCCTTGAAGCGCGGGCGCAGGCGCGGCTTGAGGCGGGTCTGCAGCTTGCGCATCGAGGCTTCCATCAGCGGCACCGGGCGGGGGCGATTGCTGCTCATGCCGGGCGCTCGCTGCCGGGAGACAGGAAGGAAGCGCTTCTTTTTGAAAAAAGAAGCAAAAACTTTCTATCTGTTTGCTTCCGCGGTTCCCCGGGCAGCTCCGAACCAGTGGATAAAAGTTTTTTGGCTCTTTTTTTCAAAAAAGAACCACTTGCCTTCAAATTTCTGGCCATCTCACAACTCCGCCACCACCGTCTCGCCACCGATCATGGTCTGCCCCACCGCCACGAGCGGCGTGACGCCGTGCGGCAGATAGACGTCGGTGCGGCTGCCGAAGCGGATGATGCCGAAGCGGGCACCGGCCGCCACCGCCTCGCCCTCACGCACGTCGCACAGGATGCGCCGCGCGATCAGCCCGGCGATCTGCACCACCGCGAGGTCCCGCCCATCGGGCATCAGGATGGCGAGCGCGTTGCGCTCGTTCTCCGTGGAGGCTTTCTCCATGCTCGCGTCGACGAAGGTGCCATGGCGATAGGCGATGCGGCTGACGCGGCCCTGCACGGGCGAATAGTTCACGTGCACGTCGAGCACGGAGAGGAAGATGGCCACG
>CAIWAJ010000190.1:0-4549 GCA_903910565.1 uncultured Rhodospirillales bacterium | reverse complement strand
GCCACCTTCGCCTTGAAGCCCGGGCTATGCGTCCGTCGTGTTCGCTTCGTCATGTTCGCTCCTGATCCGCGGCAACATTGCCGCTGTCAGGCAGGAAATCCACCTATCGCTCTGTCCGAATTTCCCGAGCCACCTCTCCGTAAGGCGGAGCTTTGCTTCCTTGCCCTGTCCCTTCTTATAGAGCCGAGCATCGCAATCAGTGGTCGAGGCATGCGTGTCGTTGCTACGTTTCTGGCCTTGGAAGTCCTGTTCGCCACTACCGCCCGCACAGGGCGGCGGCCCCGGGCCATCCTTCGGCCGAATGCTCTTGGTGCTCACCCAGGCTTCCAGCAATGTGCCGTCCACCGAGAAATGCTGGCTCGATAGCAGCCTCGTCACCTTCGGCTGCGCCAGCACCATGGCGAGGAACCTGGTGGCGATCTCGCCGGCCAGCAACCGGTCGCGGGTCTTGGCAAAGGTGGTGCCGCCCCACACCGGGTCGTCAATGTCCAGGCCGACAAACCAGCGCAACAGCAGGACGAACCAATTCGCTCCACCAGCTGCCGCTCGGAACGAATGGTGTAGAACGCCCGCAACAGCCGCTCCGGCGGGATCGACTCACGCCCGCCCGGCGCATACAGCGCGTCAAACTCCGCCGACATCGCCGTAAGCGTGGCGTTCACAACGCCGCGTCGCCACGCGATTTTCAGCCCCCTGCTAGGCGCGCATTGCTCGCTCAAGCAGTCCGTCAAACAGTGCGAGCCCACGCCGCTGCCACGCCGCCACAGAATCCTCGGCGTCAATGAGCTCGAAACGGCTGACGCAGCGCGCCCATTGTAGGCTCCCGAGCAGGATATAATCTGCATATCCAGGGGCTTGTCCGGCGAGCCACCTCTGCCCGCTCAACACCCTGCGCACCGGCGCCAAAGCCGCGTGGATCGCCGCACGACCCGATTTCGCGCGGTCTGCGACGACGTCTTCCAGCGGGCGCCCCATCGCCAGCTCGCGTGATTGCCGAAAATAAGCGGTATCCTGGGGTGCCAGAAGATCAAGAATATCCCGCACCACGCAGCGGGCAATCGCAGTATGCAGAATGCTGTCCGCCCAGGCGTTGATGAACAGGACATTGCCGCGCGCTGCGCTATCAACCGGCAGCAGCGGGGCGTCTGGATAGGTCGCATCGAGATATTCGGCGATCCGCCACGAATCGGTGAGCACCGTTTCGCCGTCCACGAGCACCGGCACACGCGTTCCACCGGAGAAGGCGATCCGATCCTTCTCAGTGAAACGCCAGGGAACGCCCTGCATCGGGATGCCCTTGTGGGCAAGCGCGAGGCGAATGCGCCAGCAATAGGGGCTGAAGCGCAGGTCCGGGTCAGCCCCAGCCAGTTCGTACAATGTGACCGTCATCCAGATCCCCCAATGGAGCCCATGTAGCCGCTTGCGTCACCATGACGTCCGTCGCGATAATGACATGTATGCAGCCGCCATTCCGCCACCAATGAATATCCTTGTGCCCCGGCGCGCCCACCTGGAGATCGAGATCGTCCACGATCTCGTCTGCCCCTGGTGTTACCTCGGCGTCCGCCGCCTTCTGCAGACCTTGAAACGGCGTCGGGACCACACGTACGAGCTGACGTGGCGCCCCTTCCTGCTCAACCCCGACATGCCCCGATCCGGGATATCTCATACGGAATATGCGATCCGCAAGTTCGGTGGTGAAGACCGGGCCAAGCGGCTCAACCTGTCTATCGCTGAGATTGGCAATGCCGAAGGCGTCGCATTCCGCTTCGACCTGATCCGCCGCACTCCCTCATCCGTCGATGCGCACCGCCTGGTGAAACTGGGTGAGCGGCACGGCGTCGCAACGGAGATCGTTGAGGCCGTCTTCGCTGCCCATTTCTGTGAGGGGCGCGACATCGGAGATATTGAGGCGCTCGCCGAGATTGCCACAAAATGTGGAGTCGACGCGCGCACCGCCCGACTATATCTGCTGAGCGATGCGGACACTGACGGCATCCACCTGGAAAACCTGCGCGCCCATCGCCTGGGGATCAACGGGGTTCCTTGCTTCATCATTGGCGGTCAGCACGCCATCGCCGGAGCCCAGGAATGCGAAGTGCTCGAGCGCCTGCTCGATGTGGCAACGGTATCGCTCCATCCGTGAACGATCTTCTGGCAGCGGCGCGCGGAGCCGCAGAAAGCGCCTACGCCCCGTACTCGAATTTCAGGGTCGGTGCAGCCGTGATCGCCGGCGGTGACCTGTTCACCGGCTGTAACGTCGAGAACGCCTCATACGGGCTGACGATTTGCGCCGAGCGCAACGCGATCTTCGCCGCCGTCGCCGCCGGACACCGGCGCATCGCCGCCATCGCCCTTTCCTGCGTCGATGCCGCAGCCGACGCGCCGGCGGGATCGCTGATGCCCTGCGGCGCCTGCCGCCAGGTAATGGCCGAATTTGGCCCGCCCGATCTGCCCGTCACCATCGATCGCGTCGGTACACTGCCGCTCGATGCCCTGCTGCCCAATGCTTTCCGCCTGACCTGAGGAGACGACAATGAACGGTATGCTGACCCTGGAGCAGCTCAAGGCGGAGGTCGCCGCGGGGCGGATCGATACCGTGGTGGTCGCCTTCACCGACATGGCCGGCCAGCTTATCGGCAAGCGTTTCCACGCCCAATTCTTCGTCGATGGCGCGCATGACGAGACCCATGCCTGCAACTACCTCCTGGCCGATGACATCGACATGGAGCCAGTGCCAGGCTACGCGGCGGCCAGCTGGATGCAGGGCTATGGCGACTTCGTGCTCAAGCCCGATCTCGCCACTTTGCGCCGCATCCCCTGGCTCGAAGGCACCGCTCTCGTGCTGGCAGACGTGCTGGATCACCACCACGAGCCGGTGCCGCACGCGCCGCGCAGCATGCTGAAGAAGCAGATCGAGCGGCTCAAGGCCCTGAAAATGAAGGCGTTCTGCGCCTCGGAGCTGGAGTTCTATTTGTTCGACGAAAGCTACGAGGCGATCGCCGCCAAGCGATTCCACGAGCCTAAGACCGCCGGTGCCTATATCGAGGACTACCACATCTTCCAGACCACCAAGGAAGAGCCGGTGATGCGCGCCATCCGCAACGGGCTGCACGGCGCGGGCATCCCCGTCGAGAACTCGAAAGGCGAATGGGGCCCCGGTCAGGAGGAAATCAACGTCCGCTACGCGGAAGCGCTGGACATGGCGGACCGCCACGCCATCCTCAAGAACGGCATCAAGGAGATCGCCCACGGCCAGGGCAAGGCCGTCACCTTCATGTCGAAGTGGCGCTATGATCTCGCAGGCTCATCGAGCCACGTGCATCAATCCCTGTGGGACGCCGCCGGCAAAAAGCCGCTGTTCGTTGATCCCAAGGGCGAGCACGGCATGTCCGAGCTAATGCGCCACTACATGGCCGGGCAGCTCACCCATGCCAGCGAAATCGCCTATTTCCTGGCGCCTTTCATCAATTCCTACAAGCGCTTCCAGGCCGGCACCTTCGCCCCCACCCGCGCCGTATGGAGCGTCGATAACCGCACCGCGGGCTTCCGCCTGTGCGGTGCCGGGAGCAAGGCGATCCGGGTGGAATGCCGCGTCGGCGGCGCCGATCTCAACCCCTACCTCGCCTTCGCCGCCCTGATCGCCGCCGGCATCGCCGGAATCGAAAACACGCTCACACTCGAGCCCGCCTTCAGCGGCGATGCCTATACCGGCAAGAAACTGCGCGACATCCCGAAAACCCTACGCGCCGCCACCGAAAGCCTGCGCAAATCGAGAATGCTCCGCGCCGCCATGGGCGATAACGTCATCGACCACTACGTCCACGCCGCCGAATGGGAACAATTCGAATATGACCGCCGAATCACCGACTGGGAACTGAAGCGCGGCTTCGAACGCAGCTGACCCGGGAGGCATTCGCGCTCTGCAGCACGCCTAAAGCGCCCGCGGTTCTGTATCAGCAAGCGTAACCGGTCACGCCGTTGCGGCCCAGGTGGCGCTGAATGGCGTGATCAGGCCGCTTAGAATGTCAATCAACTGGCGGGTGCCAAACGGCTTGGCAATTATCCGTAATGCGTCGTCGGGCCGCAGGCTGACTTCCTCTCTCCCCATCCCGCACGTCAACACCACCGGCATCGCTTCGTCCTGTCGCCGCAGCCAACGCAACAATTCCACTGCGCTGGTGTCCCCGCTCCGAGACACGTCGATGATGCAGCCGGACAACGGAACGTCGCGATATATCGCCCGTGCCTGCGCGGGGTCGTTCGCCACGATCGGGTTAAAGCCCGCGGCGCTCAAAGCTCGTACAATAACCTCCCGCACCAGCGCGTGCGGTTCGGTCACCAGAATGTTCGGCCGCAAGAGCGGAAAGGCTGCCGCCACATCCGGATAAGAGCATGCGCGGCGCGCGGTCGTGTCCCCTGTCGTGGTGTAGGAGGCGACTGACTGGCCTGCCGGAGCGACCGTCGAGAGTCTGGCGTAGGCAGGCCAGTCAGTGGCCATCGCGATGGCCGTGGGTAGGGTTGGGTTGCGACACGCAACTCTCACCCG
>CAIWAJ010000189.1:0-1538 GCA_903910565.1 uncultured Rhodospirillales bacterium | reverse complement strand
CGCAATCGCGCCGGACGACACCACAATCACGTCCGTCCCCCGCGCCCGCAACGCCGCAATATCCGCCGCCACCCCATCCAGCCACGCCTTGCGCGGCGCCGCTTTCGCCGCGTCCACCACCAGCGCCGAACCGATCTTCACCACCACCCGGCGGGCGGATGACAGCGCGGGGATCATGCGGCCCTGGCCTTGCGGGCTTCGGTGATGTCGGTCCACACGGCGCCGAGCAACTCGGGCAGCCCGGCGCGGGTGACGCCCGAGATCACATAGACCGGCGCCCCGCTGGCCTTGCGCAGGGCAGCGCGGCGGGCGGAAATCTCCCGCGCCGTCATCGCGTCCGCCTTGTTGAGCACCACGATTTCCGGCTTGTCGGCCAGTCCGCCGCCATATTCGGCGAGTTCCTCGCGGATGGTGCGGTAGGCCTTCACCACGTTCCCCGCCGCGCCGTCGATCAGATGCAGCAGCACCGCGCAGCGCTCGACATGGCCGAGGAAGCGATCGCCGAGCCCCGCCCCTTCATGGGCGCCCTCGATGAGGCCGGGAATATCGGCGACGACGAATTCCTGGGTCATCGACAGCCGCACCACGCCGAGCTGCGGGTGCAGCGTGGTGAAGGGGTAGTCGGCGATCTTCGGCTTGGCCGCCGAGACCACCGACAACAGCGTGGACTTCCCGGCGTTCGGCATGCCCACCAGCCCGGCATCGGCGATCAGCTTCAGGCGCAGCCAGATCCAGCGCTCCTCGCCCGGCCAGCCCGGATCGGCCCGGCGCGGCGCGCGGTTGGTGGAACTCTTGTAGTGGGCATTGCCGAACCCGCCATCCCCGCCGCGCAGCAGCACCACGCGCTTGCCGGGCACATCGAGGTCGGCAAGCATGGTCTCGCGGTCATCATCGAAGATCTGCGTGCCGACGGGCACCTTGATCACCACGTCCTCGGCGCCGCGCCCGGTCATGTCGGCACCCGCCCCGTTGCCGCCCTTGGCGCCGCGGAAATGCTGCACGTAGCGGAAGTCGATGAGCGTGTTGAGGTTCTGCATCGCCTCGAACACGATGTCCCCCCCCTTTCCGCCATTGCCGCCATCCGGTCCGCCGAATTCGATGAACCGCTCTCGCCGGAAGGCGATGACGCCGTTGCCGCCGTCGCCGCTGCGGCAATAGATCTTGGCCTGGTCGAGAAATTTCATGGCGGGCTACTTCAAAAACGAAACGGGGGCCGGCTTGATGCCGACCCCCGTAGAACGTGTTTCAGGCGGGGCGCGGCGCGATTATTCGGCAGCGACCGGCAGCGGCGCGACATTCACCTGCACGCGATCGTCGGCGCGGCGCTGGAACTCCACCTTGCCGTCGATCAGCGCGAAAATCGTGTGATCCTTGCCAAGCCCGACATTGCGGCCCGGCTTCACCTTGGTGCCGCGCTGGCGGATGATGATGTTCCCGGCGACGACAGCCTCGCCACCGAACTTCTTCACGCCGAGGCGCCGGCCGGCGGTATCGCGGCCGTTGCGGGACGAGCCGCCTGCTTTCTTGTGTGCCATGGG
>CAIWAJ010000188.1:0-5106 GCA_903910565.1 uncultured Rhodospirillales bacterium | reverse complement strand
TTTTTGGTTCTTTTTGTTCACAAAAAGAACCGCTTCCTTTTCTCTTTCCATAGCCGCAAAGCCCGCTTGAACCCGACCGGCGAACCGGCACAGGATGGCGCATGCGCCTTGTCCTCATGCTGTTCCTCCTGATCGCGCTCCCCGCTCTGGCGCAGCCGCGCCCGGCGGGCCGTGCCGCCGAGCTGGAGGCGCTGACCGCCGGCCTCAAGGCCGCGCCGAACGAGGAGACCGCCACGAAGATCGAGGGCCGCATGCGCGAGCTGTGGGCGCAGGCGATCGCCCCGAGTGCCTTGCTGCTGATCCGGCGCGGCATGCGCGAACTCGGCAATGCCGCCCCGCAGGAGGCGCTCGATGACATCGAGGCCGCGTTGGTGCTCGATCCCGAGGCGCCCGACGCCTATCTCCGCCGCGGCCTCGCCCGCGCCGAGCTCGGCGATTACCCCGGCGCACTGGCCGATATTCAGGAGACCATCCGCCGGGAGCCCCGCCATTTCCCGGCCTGGGGAAGCCTGTCCCGTCTCGCGGAGGGGCGGGGCGATTTCGCCGGCGCCATCGCCGCCTGGAGGAAGGTGCTGGAGATCAGCCCCAAGACCTCCGATGGCGAGGAACGCCTGAAGGTGCTGACTCGTAAGCTGCTCGGCGAGGACGCCTGAGCGGCGTTTCCCGGTTCCGCAGAAAAATTGCCTCGCGATGAGAAATTTCCCTTGCGCGCGACATTGCGGTTAGTTATATTCAAATTATCGCAAACAGGAGTGACACAAACACCGTGACCCCGCCGCCCACCCATCGCCCGGCCCAAGCGTCTGACATCGCCACCATCCTCGGTGCGATTCTGCGCGCCCTGCTGGCGGCCTTGTTCGGCGCGAACGTGCGGCGGCGCGATGCCCTGCGCGCGGGCGTGGCCCCGGCCGCGCTCTGCGCCGCGGAGTCCGCGGCGGCGATGCTTGAAGGTGAGGTGGCGGAGGAATGGATCGCCGTACCCGCCCCCTGGCGCAACGCGCGCTGGGGCGTCCCCCCATTCCCTGGCGCGCGGGAACTGGCCTGCGAAGGCGCGTCCGCCGCAAGCCGTGGCCTGGCCTCCGCCGCGCGCACCCGCGCCCCACCCATACCCTTTTCCCGCCCGCACCACCCCTGACCGGCATTGCCAAGGCGGCGATGCGCGGGCGCGGACGCGCGCCCTCAGCGATCCGTCAGCCGCAACTCGATCCGCCGGTTGCGCGCATAGGCCTCCGGCGTCTCGCGCGGATCGAGCGGCTGGTTGTCGCCAAATCCGGTCGCCGCCAGCCGGTTGGCCGGCACCCCCTCGGCGATCAGCAGCTTCACCACGGTGATCGCCCGATTGCTCGACAACTCCCAGTTCGACGGGAATCGCGCGCTCTGCACCGGCTGCCGGTCGGCATGCCCATCCACCCGCAGCAGCCAGTTCACGTCCGGCGGAATCTCCCGCGACACCGTCAGCAGCGTCGCCGCCAGCGTCTTCACCTGGTCCCAGCCCGCCAGCGTCAAATCGGCGCTGCCGACCGGGAACAGCACCTCGCTCTGGAACACGAACCGATCGCCGACCACCTGGATGCCCGGCCGGTTGGCCAGCACCTCGCGCAGCCGGCCGAAGAAATCGCTGCGATAGCGCTGCAACTCCTCCACCTTCTGCGCCAAGGCGGCGTTCAGCCGGGAGCCGAGATTGACGATCTGCGCATCCTTGTCGCGCGCCGATTTCTCGGAGACCTCAAGCGCCGCGCTGACCATGGCCAACTGCGCCCGCATTTCCTCGACGTTGCGGTTGAGCAGCGCGATCTGCGCCCGGGCACTATCGCCAAGCTTGCGCTCATCGCTCAGCAGCGCATCGGCCGCCGCGCGCCGCTGGGCCTCGGTGGTCGCCCGCGACGCCGCCTCGCGCGCCTGGCGTTCAAGGTCGTCGCGCAGGGCGGTGAGGGCGCGGACCTGCTCGCTCATCCGCGCGAGATCCGACAGCCGCGCCTCGATGGTGTCCTTGTCCGCCTTCACCGTGCGGTCGAGCGCCTCTGCCTGGGCCTGCATCTCCTTCAGCCGCGTCTCGGCGGCGGCGATGTCGCGCTCCCGCGCCGCGAGCAGCTTGCGCGCCTCGGTCAACTGGGCGGCGCTGGTGGCCGCATCCTGCGCCGAGCCGTCGCTGCGCTTCGCCGCCTCGGCCGCCTGGGCCTGCAGCAGTTGCGTGCGGGATTGCGCGGATTGCAGTTGCAGATCGCTATCCGCCAGCCGCGCCGCCAGCCGGTCCCGGTCCGCCTTCAGCCCATCGCGATCCGCCGTCAGCCGCGCCTGCTCGCCCCGCAGCGCGGCCAATTGCTGGGTCAACCCGTCACGCGCCTGGGTCGCCGCGGAAAGTTCGCGGCCGAGTTGCGAGATCGAGACCCGCATTTCCGCGGACTGCCCGCGCTCCAGCGCCAGCATGTCCGAAAGTTCCGCCATCGAGCGGTTCAACCGCTCCAGCGCCTGGTCCCGCCCGGACAGCGCGACCGACAGAAACGCCTGCGACAACACGAACACCAGGAGGACGAAAATGATGACCATCAACAGCGTCGACAACGCGTCGACATAGCCAGGCCACGCATTCATCCCCTCATGCCCGCCGCCGCGCCGCCGGAGCGCCATGCTCAGGCTCCGCGCCGGTTCATCGCTGCGGGTCCTCGGCGATGGCGGCGATGGTGCGGGTCAGGATCTTGATCTCGTTGCGCAATTCCGCGGTCGACTGGCTGCGGCCCTGCTCGCTCTCGGTGATCAGCCGCTGGAGATACAGCTCGATATTGCGCAAATGCGCCCGCGCGACGTCATCGCCCTCGGTCCGGTCGGCGAGGCGGGAAATCGCCGGCCCGATCGTCTGCTGCGTCTCCGCCAGCCGCAACATCAACTGCTGGCTGGTCCGCAAGGTGTCGGCGAGGGTCGCGAGCCGTTCGGACAGCGCGAGAATGGCGTTGCCGGTATCCCGCCGGTCATCGTCGCCACGCGACATCGTGCGCTGCAACGCCTCCATGTTTTCCGCCGTCTGCTCCAGCAGCGCCTGGACATACACAGGTACCGACCCGCCACCCTCGGCGTCACCGCCCAGCACGCCGGAGGAGAGCCGGGTCAGACTCGCCAGCCATTCCTCCAACTCATTGAAAAACCGGTTCTGCGCCTGCCCCGCCGTCAGATCGAGAAACCCCAGCACGAGAGCGCTTGCCAGCCCCAGCATCGAACAGGAGAACGCCGTGCCCATCCCCTTCAACGGCTGCGACAGCCCGGATTTCAGCTGCTCGAACAGCGCATTGATGTCCCCGGTGCCGACCGACATGCCGGTAATCACGTCGCCCACCGAATGCACCGTCAACAACAGGCCCCAGAACGTGCCGAGCAGCCCGAGGAAGATCAGCAGCCCGGTGGTATAGCGCGACAACTCCCGGCTCTCATCGAGCCGCGAGGCGATGGTGTCGAGCAGCGAGCGCGTCGCCGGGGCCGAAAGGGTGAACCGCTCCTGCCCATCCTTCGCCTTGCCGGCCCGGAGCGCCAGCATACTCGCCATCGGCGCCAGCAGCCGCGGCGCCGGGAGCGAGCCAAGCCGGGCACGGGCCTTCTGGAACGTCTCCAGCCACGCGACTTCCGGCGCGAGCCGGGTCACCTGGCGGATATTCCAGGAGATCCCGAGCGCCAGTACGGCGAGGATGAGCCCGTTCAGCAGCGGGTTGACCGCGATGGCGTCGATCAGCACGTCCCGCAGCAGCACGCCAAGCACGGCGACCGCGAGCAGGAAGGCGAGCATGCGGTAGAGATATTGCGTCGGTCGCGTCATGGCGTGGGCTTCACGGCAGATTGCGGTTTCACCACGATGTCGGCGCGGTCGGCCGGGTCGTGCCCGATCGACTCCGGGGTGTTGCCGAGCGCGTGGACGTAGATGCGGGTTGAGGGAATTCCCTCGGTGATCAGCAGCGAGCGCAGGGCCAGGCCGCGCGACAGCGAAACCCGCCGTGCCGCCGAGGGGTCCTCCGCGGTGCCGGCGGCGAGCGCGGTAATCGTATAGGTGGTGGTCAGCGTCCGCCCGGCCCGCGCGAGCGCCCGTATCGTGTCCGCGCTGGCCTGCGTCATGTCCGCGCGCCCAGCGCCGAAGGTGATCCGCGTGCCATCCGCGGTGGTGCTCACCCCGCCGGGCGCATCCGCGGTGATCGCCACCGGCATTGGCGGCGGCGCCGGGCGGGTCGGCACCACGGTCGCCGGCGGCAGGGTGGGCGGCGGCGGGGCGGCGGCGGGGATGGCCTGTGCCGGCGCGGCGGGAGAGGGCGCATTGGCCGCCGGATTGGCCGCCGGCACGCTCGCCGCCGCCGGCGGGGCCGTGGGGATGCTCACCGCGGGCCGCGCGGCGGGCTTTCCCGTTCCCTGCGCGGTGGCAGAGGTAGCGGCGAGACTGGCGGCGAAAACGAGGAGCACAAGATTTTTCATCGATGGACCCACCCTAGCCGAGGGGCGGCGCCCGCTCAATGAATGTGATGTGACCACGCGCGCGGGGTTGGCGGGGCGGCCGCGCGCAGCAAAGAGTCAGCGCGACGCGGCTGCGACGCCGTCGGCGACGGCAGCCAGCAGATGGGGATGCATCGGGGGTGTCGCCACCACCACATTGCCCTCGCGCACTTCGCCGCCATCGGGGTCGGTGGCGAAACTGCCGGCCTCGCGGGCGATCAGCACGCCGGCGCAGTAGTCCCATGGCTTGAGGCCGAGTTCCCAGAACCCCTCGTAGCGCCCGGCGGCGACCCAGGCGAGATCGAGCGCCGCCGCACCGAAGCGGCGGATGCCGGCGACTTGCGGCATCAACGTCGCCAAAGTGCGGGCGAAGGCGAGACGGTTGCGCGGTGCCACGGCGGCGAAGGGGATGCCGGTGGCGAACATCGCCTCCTTGAGATCCCGCCGGCCGGAAACGCGCAGGCGGCGATCGTTGAGGAAGGCGCCGATGCCCTTCTCGGCCCAGAACATCTCATCGACGGTCGGCGCATAGATGCAGCCGGCCACCGTCTCGATGCTGCCATCGTCGTGCCGGCGCTCAAGGCCGATCGAGATCGCCCAGTGCGGGATGCCGTGCAGGAAGTTCGAGGTGCCGTCCAGCGG
>CAIWAJ010000187.1:0-6514 GCA_903910565.1 uncultured Rhodospirillales bacterium | reverse complement strand
GGCGGTGCTGCCGTTCAACGCCTCCTCGGTCGGCGTGATGCAGATGACGACGTCGTCCAAGACGATGTCGGAGCAGAATATCGTCGACTACACGTTCAACTTCATCCGCCTCAAGCTCTACACCGTGCCGGGCATCGCGCTCTCGGCGCCGTATGGCGGCAAGGGGCGGCAGATCATCGTCGATCTCGATCCGTCGCGGATGGCGGCCAAGGGCGTGGCGCCCAACGACGTGGTGCTGGCGCTGCAGGCCTCCAACGTGATCGTGCCGGCGGGCGTCGCGCGGATGGGCGAGCGCGAATACAACGTGGCGATGAATTCGAGTCCGTCGGCGGTGGACCAGTTCGCCAATTTGCCGCTGGTGGTGCGCAACGGCATCACCGTTACGCTGGGCGACGTCGCCAAGGTGGGCGACAGTTACGCCAACCAGACCAACGTGGTGCACGTCAACGGCGAACGCGCGACCTATGTGACGATCCTGCGCCACTCCGACGCGTCGACGCTGGCGGTGGTGGAGGCGACCAAGGCCATCCTGCCGGAGATCAAGGCCGCGGCGCCGGACGGGCTCGATATGAGCCTCGATTTCGACCAGTCGGTGTTTGTGTCCTCGGCGATCCACAACGTGCTGGAGGAGGCGTTGATCTCCTCGATCCTGGTGTCGCTGATGATCCTGGTGTTTCTGGGCTCGTGGCGGAACATGGTGATCGTGTCGGCCTCGATCCCGCTGTCGATTTTCGCGGCGATGGCGGGGCTGTTCGCGACGGGCCAGTCGATCAACCTGATGACGCTGGGCGGGCTGGCGCTGGCGATCGGCCTGCTGGTGGATAACGCCACCGTGGCGATCGAGAACATCCACCGCAACCAGTCGCTGGGCAAGACGCTGACGATTGCCATTCTGGATGGCTGCGGCGAGGTGGTGACGCCGCTGACGGTGGCGACGCTGGCGATCTGCATCGTGTTTTTCCCGGTGTTCCTGCTGACCGGGCCGGCGCGGTTCCTGTTCATCCCGCTGGGGATCACGGTGGTGCTGGCGATGCTGGCCTCCTTCGTGCTGACCTTCACGGTGGTGCCGACGATGGCGCGGATGATGCTGACCGAGCATCACGGCGAGCCCACGGGATTCGCGGCCTGGTTCGAGCGCGTTTTCGCCCGGCTGAGTGACGCCTATGCTGGCGCGCTGTCGGCTTGCCTGCGCAACCGCGGCTTCGTGGTGGTCTGTTTCTTCGTGCTGCTTGGCACCAGCCTGGCGGTGGCAACGGTTGCGGGGATGGACTTCTTCCCGACCGCGGACGTCGGCATCATCAAGCTGCATTACCGCGCGGCCACCGGCACCAGGCTAGAGGTGACGGAGGACAAGGTTCTGGCCGTGCAGGCCAAGATCCGCGAGATCATCGGCAATGACGAGATTCAGACCATCAATGACGTGATGGGGGTGCCGTTCGCGTCCAATCTCGCGATGCTGCCGTCGGACAACGTGACCAGCGCGGATGCCGAGATTCTGATCCAGTTGAAGAAGGGGCACAAGCCGAGCGTCGACCATGTGCGCGCCATGCGGCAGAAGCTGCCCGAGGCGTTCCCGGGCGCGGTGTTCTATTTCCAGACCGCCGATATCGTCTCGCAGGTGCTGAATTTCGGCCTGTCCGCCCCGATCGACATCCAGATCACCGACCCGAATTTCAATCGCTCCTTCCTGATCGCGCAGAAGCTGCTGGTGGAGATCGCGAAAATCCCGGGGGTGGTGGATCCGCATATCACGCAGGTGCTGGACTACCCGACGCTGCAGATCGAGGTGGACCGGCTGCGCGCGGCGGGGCTCGGCATCACCCAGCGCGACGTGTCGAACAACCTGCTGGTGTCGCTGTCGTCGTCCTCGCTGGTGGCGCCGTCCTACTTCCTCAACCCCGTCAACAACGTGAACTATTTCGTGGCGGTGCGGCAGCCGATGGAGGCGATCCAGACGGTCGATGACCTGATGGATCTGCCGATCAGCCAGCCGCAGATTGCCGTGCCGACCACGGTGGCGAGCCAGTTCTCGACGATGACCTACGCGGCGATGCCCAATGCGCCGGTGACCCGCATGTCCGATGTGGCGACCATCCGGCCGCGCACCTCGTTTGCCACCATCAACCACCTGTCGGTGCAGCGCGTGATCGACGTGGCGGCCAATGTCGACGGGCGGGATCTTGGCGCGGTTTCGGCCGATATCCGCAAGGTGATCGCGGAGGCCTCCAAGGGCCTGTCGCTCGCCACCCATATCGACCTGCGCGGGCAGCCGGAGGTGATGGATACCTCGTTCCGCAACCTCGCCCAGGGCCTGGTGATCGCGATCATCCTGGTCTACGCGCTGCTGGTGGTGCTGTTCCAATCCTGGGTCGACCCCTTCATCATCATGATGGCGGTGCCGGGTGCGCTGATCGGCATCATCTGGATGCTGGTGCTGACGGGGACGACCATCAACGTGGAATCGCTGATGGGCACGATCATGACGGTGGGTATCTCGGTGTCGAACTCAATCCTGGTGGTGAGCTTCGCCAATGACGTGCGATCCCGCCATGGGGTGAGCCCATTCGAGGCGGTGGTCGCCGCCGGGCGGACCCGGTTGCGGCCGATCATGATGACGGCGCTGGCAATGATCCTCGGCATGATCCCGATGGCGATCGGTGCCGGCGAGGCGGGCGAGCAGAACGCGCCGCTCGGGCGCGCGGTGATCGGCGGGCTGGTGGCGGCGACGATCGCCACACTGGTGATCGTGCCGATCTTCTACACGCTGCTGCGCCGCAAGCCGCCGCGGCTGCATGAGCTGGATTCGAAATTCGCCGAGGAATCGGCCGGCGCTGACGCGCATATGGCCAAGGGATAGACCATGATGGAACCGACCCCCGTCAATCCGAGGCAGCGGAGCTTCGGGCTCTACGTGATCGGCGTGCTCCTGCTCGTGGGCGCCGGCATCGGCACGCTCTACTTCATGCGCGCGAGTTCAGCCGGGCTGATCAGCGCCAAGGCGGCGCTGGAGGACGAGGCGGCGCGCGGGCCGCGCGTTGTGGTGGCGCCGGTGATCAAGGGGCCGGAGTTCCGGCAGATCCAGTTGCTCGGGGATGCCAAGCCCTTCGTGACCGCGACGCTGTTCGCCAAGGTGAGCGGCTACGTGAAATCCGTCTCGGTCGACAAGGGGGACATGGTGAAGGCCGGGCAGGTTATCGCCGAGATCGAGAGCCCCGAGTTGGAGAGCCAGTATCAAAGCGCGGTGGCCGATCTCGACTACAAGCAGCGCCTCGCGGTGCGGCAGCGTGAACTGCTGAAATCCGGCACGTTCTCGGTCCAGACGGTCGAGCAGACCGAAGCCAATCTGCGGATGGCGCAGGAGAGCGTGCGCAACCTGAACACCATGCGCACCTACCAGGTGCTGCGCGCGCCCTTCGACGGCACCGTGGTTGCCCGCTTTGCCGACCCCGGCGCCCTGATGCAGGCGGCGACGACCAACCAGGCGAGCTCACTGCCGGTGATCCAGCTCGCCGACAACTCCAAGCTGCGCATCGGCGCCTATGTGGAACAGCGCGACGTGTCGGCCGTGCATATCGGCGATGAGGTCGAAATCGTCGATGCCGCCAACGCCGATCGCAAGCGGAAGGCGAAAATCAGCCGCACCGTCGGCACGCTAGACCCGCGCACCCGCACCCTGCTGATCGAGATCGACCTTGAAAATCGCGATGGCTTCCTGGTGCCCGGCAGCTTCACCTATGCCAATCTGCGCGTCCCCGTGGCGAGCTTCGCGCAAATCCCGGTGGCGGCGCTCAACCAGCGGGGCGGCACCGCGCAGGTCGCGGTGGTCGGCGATGACGCCACGGTGAAATTCCGGCCCATTCGTATCTCATCCACCGATGGCATCCTCATCAACGTCGCCGAGGGCGTGAAGCCGGGTGAAAAAGTCGCCCTCAACGTCCCCAACGAAGTCACCGACGGCACCAAGGTGCGGCCCTCCGCGGCGCGGTGAGGCTCGACGGGCGGGCAGGGAGCAAGGCCAGAGGCAGCAGAGCCCTGGCCATCCTTCTATCCGCCTGTCGGAACGTGCTACGCCCCGGCGAGGGTCATGCTGTCGATACGGATGGTGGGGGCGTCGGTGCCGCGGCGGAAGCGGAGGTCGTTGGCGGGCGTCAAGGCAGCGAACATCTCTTGGAGGGTGCTGGCGAGAGTGATTTCGGCGACGGGTTCGGCGAGTGCGCCATCGCGGATCATGAAGCCGGCGGCGCCGCGGCTGTAGTCGCCGGTGAGGCCGTTGATGCCCATGCCGATGAGCTCGGTGACATAGATGCCTTCCTTGATGTAGGCCATCAGCTCGGCGGGCGTGAGGCTGCCTGGCGTGAGATAGAGGTTGGTGGTCGAGGGCGAGGGCGGGCCGGAGGTGCCGCGGGCGGCGTGGCCGTTGGTGACCAGGCCGAGCTGCCGGGCGGAGCGGCTGTCGAGCACCCAGGTTTGCAGCACGCCGTCCTCGACGAGGGTGAGGGGTGCGGTTGGGACACCCTCGGCGTCGAAGGGGCGCGAGCGTAGGCCGCGGCGGCGACGCGGGTCGTCGATCACGGTGATGCCCGCGCGGAACAGGCGCTGGCCCATGCGGTCCTTGAGGAAAGTGGTGCCGCGGGCCACCGAGGCGCCGTTGATGGCGCCGGCGAGGTGGCCGAGCAGGCCGGCGGAGACGCGCGGATCGTAGATCACCGGGTATTGACCGGTCTTGACGCGGACCGGGTTAAGCCGGGCGATGGCGCGTTCGCCGGCGGAGCGGCCGATGGTGGCGGCGTCCTCGAGGTCGGCGTAGTGCACGGTGGAGGTGTAGTCGTAGTCGCGCTGCATCCCCGTGCCGGTGCCGGCGAGCGCGGTGGCGGAGAGCGAATGGCTGGTGCGGCTGTAGCGGCCGGCGAAACCGGCGGAGGTGATCAGGGTGATGTCGGTGCGGCCGTAGCCGGCCTCGGCACCCTCGGAGTTGGTGATGCCGGGGACCGCGAGCACGGCCTCCTCGGCGGTGGCGGCGCGGGCGATCAGCGCCTCGGCGGAGGGCTCGGCGGGGTCATCGAGGTCGAGATCGGCCGTCGTGGCCCGGGCCTCGGCGGCGAGGCCGCCATGCGGGTCGGCCGGCACGACGCGGGCCATCGCCACGGCGCGTTCGGCGAGTGCCGCGAAGCCGGCCGGGTCGGCGGTCGAGGAGGCGGCGATCGCCGCGCGCTGGCCGACGAAGACGCGCAGGCCGAGATCACGACCCTCGGCGCGTTCGAGATGCTCGATCTTGCCGAGGCGGCGCTGCACCGACAGCGAGGTGCCGGAGACCAGTACCGCATCGGCGGCATCGGCGCCGGCGGCGCGGGCTTTCGCGATCAGGTCGGCGAGCAGATCGAGCGTGTTCATCGCCGCCCTCCTCAGGCCGCCAGGGCGTCGGCGATGGCGGCGAGCGAGGGCACCCGGTCGGCCGGACCCATGGCCGCCAGCGTCGGGGCGGCACGGAAAATGCGGCGCGCGGCGCGTTCGATGTCGGCGACCGTCACCGCCTCGATCTTGGCCACCGTTTCGCCGGTCGGCACCACGCGGCCGAACACCTGGACCTGGCGGGCGAGCTGCTCGCAGCGGCTGCCGGTGCTTTCGAGCGACATCAGCAGGCTCGCCTTCACCTGGGCGCGGGCGCGCTGCAGTTCCGCGGCGTGGACCTCGGACTGCACCTTGCGCAGTTCCTCCAGTACCACAGGCATCAGCTCGGCCGCCTCGCTCTCGCCGGTGCCTGCGTAGATGCCGAACAAGCCGCAATCGACGTGGGGCGCGTTGAAGGAATAGACCGAATAGACGAGCCCGCGCTTCTCGCGCACCTCCTGGAACAGCCGGGACGACATGCCACCGCCGAGCAGGGTGGAGAGCAGCATGGTCGGGTAGTAGTCGGCGTCGTCATAGGCAACCGAGGGGAAGCCGAGCACGATGTGCACCTGGTCGAGATCACGGCCCTCGCGGAACTCGCCACCGCCATAGATGCCGGGCAGCGCCGGGGGGGCGGGGTCATGCGGCAGGTCGGCGAAGTGGCGCTGCACGAGGTCAAGGAATTCGTCGTGCTGGATGTTGCCGGCGGCGGCGACCACGGTGTTGGTGTGGGCGTAATGGCGGCGCATGTAGG
The DNA here is from genome assembly GCA_903910565.1 of uncultured Rhodospirillales bacterium. Lineage (GTDB taxonomy): Bacteria > Pseudomonadota > Alphaproteobacteria > Acetobacterales > Acetobacteraceae > CAIYPH01. The sequence continues at coordinate 372 of CAIWAJ010000187.1, read as the reverse complement.
TGGTCAGCACGTCGCGCTTCATGGTCTTGATGCGCTTCTCGGTGCCGAGCACCGGGCGGCCCATGGGTTGGCCGGGGAAGGCCGTTTCCTGGAAATGATCGAAGATGATGTCGTCCGGCGTGTCGTTGGCCTGGCCGATTTCCTGCAGGATGACGCCGCGCTCGCGCTCCAGCTCGTCGGGGTCGAAGGTGGAGTGGGTGAGGATGTCACCGATGATGTCGGTGCCGAGCGCCACGTCCTCCTTCAGCACCTTGACGTAGAAGGCGGTCTGCTCGCGGGCGGTATAGGCGTTGATGTGGCCGCCGACCGCCTCGACTTCCTCGGCGATCTGGGTCGCGGTACGCCGCTCGGTGCCCTTGAAGGCCATGTGCT
>CAIWAJ010000186.1:0-2504 GCA_903910565.1 uncultured Rhodospirillales bacterium | reverse complement strand
TATCCACTAGTTCGGAGTTGCCCGGGGACGCTCCGCGGCAAACGAACAAAAAGTTTTTGCTTCTTTTTTCAAAAAGAAGCGCTTCCTTCCCTCCCCCGCGACCGGCACAAGAGGAAACCACCCATGTCCCATTTGACCCGCCGCCTCCTCGGCGCCTCCCTCCTCACCCTGCTCGCCGCCCCGCAGGCCCACGCCGCCGCGCCCAATTTCGTCACCGCCTGGACCGCCTCCGCCCATGGCCCCTACCCCGTCGGCAACCCCACCGCCCAGCCCGAGCTGCGCTTCGCCTTCCCCTCCCCCGAAACCGGCGCGCGCGACCAGACCTTCCGCCTCATCGTCCGGCCGGACATCTGGGGCGGCCAGGCGCGCATCCGCCTCTCCAACGCCTTCGGCACCAAGCCGGTCACCTTCGATGGCGTGTTCATCGGCCTGCAACTCAGCGGCAGCGCGCTCCTGAAAGGCAGCAACCGGCCGGTCACCTTCGACAAGAAGACCAGCATCACCATCGCCCCCGGCGGCTCCGCGGTGAGTGACCCGGTGGCGCTGCCCTTCGTGAAATCCGCCGATGACCCGATGCTCGCCGGCCGCCGCCTCGCCGTTTCCTTCCATGTCGCCGGCGAAAGCGGGCCGATGACCTGGCACGCCAAGGCGCTGACGACCTCCTACATCAGCCCCCCCGGCAGCGGCTCCATGGGCGGCGACGTCACCGAGGCCGGTTTCCCGAACTCCACGACGTCCTGGTATTTCCTCGATGCGCTGGACATGGACGCGCCACAGGGCACCAAGGCGATCGTGGCGTTCGGTGACTCCATCACCGATGGCACCGCCTCCACCATCAACGGGGATGACCGCTGGGCCGACGTGTTTTCGCGCCGCCTGCACGCCGCCTATGGCAACCGCTTCGCCGTGGTGAACCAGGGCATCGGCGGCAACATGGTGATCGGCCCGGCGGACTATTCCGCCGCCAAGCCGGCAAACGGCGGCCCGGCCGCGCTGCAACGCCTGGAGCGCGACATCGTCAGCCTCTCCGGCGTCGGCGCGGTGATCTGGCTCGAAGGGATCAATGATTTCGGCAACGCCGGCGCCTCCGCCGATGCGGTGATTGCCGGCGTGCGCGACGGGGTGAAGCGCCTGCGCGCCCGCATCCCCGGCGTGCGCATTTTCATGGCGACGCTGACCTCCTCGCTCAACAGCACCAATGGCGGCTACGGCGCCTTCCCCATCGAGGAAAAGCGCCGCCTGTTCAACCAGTTCGTGCGCACCGCCGGCATCTTCGACGGGGTGGTGGATTTCGATGGCGCCACCTTCGAGCCCAAGACCGGCGAACTGAAAGAAAGCTACCAGCCCAACTCCTCCACCGGCGGCCCCGGCGACAAGCTGCATCCCAACCGCGCCGGCTATCTCGCCATGGGCAACGCCATCGACCTCAAGATGATCGCGGGGAAATAATGTCACGCATCCTTACCGTCGGCGTCGCCCAGCTCGGCCTGATCAGCCGCGCCGAATCGCGGCAGGACGTCGTGCTCCGCCTCCTCGCCATGCTGGAAGATGCCGCCCGCATGGGCAGCGATCTCGTGGTGTTCCCCGAAGCCGCGCTCACCGCCTTCTTCCCGCACTGGGCAATCGAGAGCGAGCAGGAACTCGATTCCTGGTTCGAAACCCAGATGCCCAACGCCGCCGTGCAGCCGCTGTTCGAGGCCGCCCGCCGCCTGCGCGTCGGCTTCCACCTCGGCTACGCCGAACTCACCCGCGAAGATGGCCGCAAGCGCCGCTTCAACACCTCCATCCTCGTCGGCCAGGACGGCGAGATCATCGGCAAGTACCGCAAAATCCATTTGCCCGGCTACGACGCGCCCAGGCCAGGCGAGCCGTTCCAGAACCTCGAGAAAATGTATTTCGAGGTCGGCAATCTCGGCTGGCCGGTATGGGAGGCCTTCGGCGGCCGCATCGGCATGATGATCTGCAATGACCGCCGCTGGCCCGAGGCCTATCGCGTGATGGGCCTGCAAGGCGTCGAGCTCATCGTGCTCGGCTACAACACCCCCGTCCACAACCCCGCCATGCCGCAGACCGACGACCTCGGCAATTTCCACAACCACCTCGTCATGCAGTCCGGCGCCTACCAGAACGGCACCTGGGTGGTCGGCGCGGCCAAGGCGGGCGTCGAGGAGGGCGTCGACCAGATCGGCCAGTCCTGCATCATCGCACCCTCCGGCGAAATCGTCAGCCAATGCACCACGCTCGGCGATGAACTCCAGGTCGCCCGCTGCGATCTCGATCTATGTACCTCCTACAAGACCTCGATCTTCAACTTCGCCAAGCACCGCCGGCCGGAGCATTATCGGTTGATTACCGAACGCACCGGCGCGGGAGAGATCTTGGGGAGGTAGGGAAGGAAGCGCTTCTTTTTTGGAAAAAAAGAAGCAAAAAACTTTGGCTCTATTCTCGTATTCTATGCGTAGGTCTGAATTGCGGCGTTGAGACATGCTCTTGGTGTTGGGTTG